>JAGGRV010000431.1 GCA_021159445.1 Deltaproteobacteria bacterium
GCTAACAGCTAATACCTAATTTTGTAATAGCAAAACATCCTGTAATCATTAAACTAATAGCTAACCGCTAAAGGCTAATCGCTTAATTTAGGTTATATTATATATGAATAGAAGCGTTTTAGGGAGGGATATATGGCAGCAAAAATAATCAGCGGGACACAGATAGCAAAGCAGATAAGGGAAGAACTCAAGGCCGAAGTGGCCGAAATGAAGGAAAAATACGGGGTAACACCGGGCCTTGTGACCATATTGGTAGGAGAAAATCCCGCCTCTATCTCCTATGTGACCGCAAAGCAGCGTACCGCTCATGACCTTGGTTTTCATTCCATCCAGGATAACCAGCCTGAGGATATCAGTGAGGCCGATCTGCTGGCCCTTATAGACAAATACAATCAGGACCCGGCATTTCACGGCATTCTTATTCAACTTCCCCTTCCGAAGCACATAGACGATGGCAAGGTCATCTATGCCGTAAACCCGGACAAGGACGTGGATGGTTTTCACCCTGTAAATGTCGGCAAGATGGTAGTGGGTGAACCCTGTTTCCTGCCATGCACGCCCCACGGCATCATGGAGATGCTCGTCCGTTCAGGGGTTGAGACCAGTGGGGCCGAGGCGGTAGTTGTGGGTAGGAGCAACATCGTAGGCAAGCCCATAGCAAACCTGTTGCTTCAAAAAAGAGAAGGCGGAAATGCCACTGTTACCTTATGCCATACCCGGACCAAGGACGTAGCATTTCATACAAAAAGGGCCGACATCCTTGTAGTGGCGGCAGGCCGTCCCAAGGTCATCACGGCAGATATGGTGAAAGACGGTGTAGTGGTGATAGACGTGGGTGTAAACCGGATAGGCAAGACCCCTGAGGGTAAGGCGATCCTCTGCGGCGATGTGGATTTTGATGCAATAAAGGAAAAGGCCTCTGCCATAACTCCGGTGCCTGGCGGTGTAGGCCCGATGACAATAACCATGCTTATGAAAAATACAGTCCAGGCTGCAAAGCAGATTTCAGGTCTGGCCTAAAAAACTTTCAAGTCAACTGAGGAAAAAAATAGTCATGGATACCAGCAGACGCTTTGATAAGGAAGAAGGGGGGTGCCCCAGCATCCAGTGCGAAGCCAATCGTGATGTGCTGTGTCACTCATGTTCTGAAGGCGTGGTGACCGCGGCCCACAGGGTCTCTATGCGGGCAGTGGAACCGTGTCTGTTCGGCAAGGGAGGAGTTTGCTGTCGCATTTGCAACATGGGGCCTTGCCAGATAATAGAGGGCGTGGACACCATGAAAGGTGTCTGCGGTGCAGATGCGGCCACGGTAGCTGCGCGTAATTTCTGTCGTATGGTTGCCGGCGGGGCCTCCGCCCACATGGATCACGGCAGGGGGGTGGTCCTTGCCTTTCTCGCCACTGCCCGTGGTGAAACCCCCTATGAGATCAAAGACACAATCAAGCTGAGAAACACGGCCCTGATGCTCGACATAGACCCTGCTGAAAAGGATACCAGGGATCTCGCAATAGAAGTGGGCACCAAGCTGCTCAGTGAATTCGGACAACAGGAGGGGACCCTGGCCTTCATGAAGAGGGCCCCGAAGGCCAGACAGGAGCTTTGGGGCAGGCTAGGCCTCCTCCCCAGGGGTGTTGACCGTGAGGTAGTGGAGATAATGCACCGAACCCACATAGGAGTGGACCAGGAACATAAGAATCTGCTCTTCCAGGCCGCCCGCTTGTCGTTGGCTGACGGTTGGGGCGCCTCCATGATAGCCACGGAGCTGTCTGACATCATGTTTGGCACTCCGGTCTCAGTAAGGAGCAAGGTAAATATCGGAGTCCTCAAAAAGGATGAGGTAAATATCACGGTTCACGGCCACGAGCCGGTACTTGCCGAGGCCCTGGCTATGGCAGCCAATGACCCTGAGATTGTCAAGGCCTCCAAGAAGGTCAAGGCAAAGGGCATAAACCTGGCAGGTGTGTGCTGTACTGGAAATGAGATCCTCATGAGGAGAGGGATTCCCATAGCCGGGAGTTTTATCCAGCAGGAGGTTGTCCTTGCCACTGCCGCGATAGAAGCTATGGTTGTGGATGTCCAGTGCATCATGCAGGGGTTGTCTCCTGTGGCGGACAATTTCCACACTGAGCTCATCACGACCTCTGACAAGGCCAGGATTCCAGGGGCCACACACATACAGTTCGACGAACACAGGGCCATGGAAACGGCCAAGGAAATAATATTGCGTGCCATCAACAAATACCCGGAAAGGGGCAAGCACTTCATACCTGTACATCAGATGGACGTAGTGGCCGGCTTCAGTCATGAAAATATCGACTATACCCTTGGCGGCCGTTTCCGCGCATCCTACAAGCCCCTTAACGACAACATCATAAACGGCCGTATCCGCGGCGTTGCCGCCATAGTCGGCTGTGATAACTACAGGGTTATGGAGGAAGTCCATATAGACCTTGCCAAGGAGCTCATCGCCAATGACATACTCGTACTGGCTACCGGATGCGCTGCCACGGGTATGGGCCGCGCCGGGCTCTTGTCTCCTGAAGCATTGAGCATGGCAGGTGACGGCCTGAAGGAAGTCCTTGAGACAGTGGGATGCCCGCCTGTGCTGCACATGGGCTCCTGCGTGGATAACAGCCGGATTCTTATTGCCGCTACCGAAATGGTAAAAACCGGCGGTCTTGGCACAGATATAAGCGATCTTCCAGCAGTAGGCTGCGCCCCTCAATGGATGAGTGAAAAGGCAATATCCATCGGGCAATACTTTGTCTCAAGTGGTGTTTATGTGGTCTTCGGGCCAGGGTTCCCCACAACAGGCTCCAAGGTGGTTACCGACTATTGCTTCAAGGAGATGGGAAACCTCTATGGAGGGATGTGGGACATGGCCGAGACATCAAATGATTTTGCCAGTAAGATGATTGATAAAATAAACCAAAAACGCCAGGGCCTCGGTCTGGATAAGAAAAAGGAGCGAGTCCTTTTTGATATGGCCATGAGGCGTGAACTCGAGGCCACACCTCTTCTCGATGCAGGGTGCCATGGGCCGGGGGGATAGTTCGGGATGATGCAGAAGCTCCACGAGCTTTTATAAGGAAGTTACTTCTCAAAAAACTTGGTGCTTGTTGACTGCGATAGAGCTTGGTGCCCAGTTGCCGGTGAGCTTCCCTTTTTTCATGCTCACAGTCTCCAGTATCTGATAGTCTTTTCCTTAAAATCATCAGGGTGATAAAAATCCTTTACGTCTATTACCACACCCCTGTCAGGAGTGAGCATGTCTTTTATTACTGAAACCCCGGCTTCCGCATATGTTTTGTGGGCTACTGCAAGTATGACCGCATCAACATTGGCAGGCAGGTCCTTCAGTAAACGAATGCCATATACTGATTTGGCCTCTTGCGGATCGGCCAGTGGATCATGTACCAGGGGCTCAATGCCATACTCCATGAATTCATGGATAATATCTATCACTCTGGTGTTTCTTATATCAGAACAATTCTCCTTGAATGTAAGCCCGAGTATAACGACCCTGGCCCCTTCAACCCGTACCCTGGCATGGATGAGTTCCTTGACTGTCCTCTGCGCAACATATGCGCCCATTGAATCGTTGATGCGGCGTCCAGCCAGAATGACTTCGGGATGGTATCCTGTTTGCTGGGCACAATAGGTGAGGTAGTGGGGGTCAACTCCGATGCAATGGCCCCCAACCAGACCAGGTGTAAAGGAGAGAAAGTTCCATTTTGTGCAAGCAGCCTCCAGCACTGATTGTGTATCAATATCCAGACGATTGAAAATAATGGCCAGCTCGTTCATAAGGGCGATGTTGAGATCCCGCTGTGTGTTTTCTATGACCTTGGCTGCTTCAGCCACTTTTATGCTCTCTGCCCTGTATACCCCTGCATCCACTATAAGTTCATAAGTGCTTGCCACCTCCTCCAGTGTATCCTGATCTTGAGCTGCCACAACTTTTATTATGTTGGTCAGAGAGTGTTCCTTGTCTCCGGGATTTATTCGCTCAGGAGAGTAGCCAACCTTGAATTCTTCGCCATATTTGAGCCCGGAGACCTTTTCAAGGACAGGGCCACATGTATCCTCAGTCACACCCGGATATACTGTTGACTCGTATACTACAATAGCTCCGCGCTTCAGGTTTTTCCCGACAATTTCCGAAGCAGAAACAAGGTGCCTGAGGTCAGGCTGCTTGTTGGCGGTAATCGGAGTAGGTACAGCTACAACGACCATGTCTGTCTCTTTTATGGCGGCAGGATCGTTTGTGAAGCTGAGATGCACCGCCTGCTCGAAGTCTTCGCGGTCAACTTCTGCAGTAGGGTCAATGGCTTTTCTGTAACTGATTATTTTGTCTTTAGACGTGTCAAAGCCGATGGTTTTTATTTTCTTGCCAAAGGCTATTGCCAGCGGGAGTCCAACGTAACCCAATCCAACTATTGCTACTGAATTTGCCGCCATGTTATAAATGCTCCTTATGAATGTTTTAACCTAAAGTGATTGGTTCAAGGTCCAGGGTTCAAAGTTCAAGGGTTATAAGGTATTGATATACATCACTTTAAAGCACAATACCCAAATTAACCTTTTTCACCCATTGGGTGAAACATGCCTGCCGTCTCTATTGAGGCGTCATCCTTTTGATATCAGATAGTTAGGGCTCTCCAACCGTGAGCCTTGAACCTCGAACCGCTCAACCTAGGTTTAATATATATCGAACAGAATGTTATACAATGTTAAATAAAAGTGATATCAGAAAGGCTATGGTCTTGGCAAGTAAGTTGTGTCAATTTACTCAAGTTTCTAATAAGAATGGAGAGCAATCGTGGATACTGAAAGAATATTTACCCTGTTAAAAAGTAATTTTTCTCTGGAGAAATTGGTCCTTGTTTTGGTCCTTCTGTTGGTGTGTTTCGTAAGTTACTACGCTATCAGAAGATATCTAATTCAAGGGCTACATTATATCTTTCGCCGGACAGAATATGAATGGGATGATATCCTTATTGAAAAGGGCGTATTTAACCACCTGGCCTACCTGGCCCCTGCCATTGTGCTCTATTACGGTGTGCATTTTTTTCCCTCCATTGCGGAGCCTGCAAAGAGAATTGTAGGCGCGTATGTCTTTCTCAATATTATTTTGTGGCTTGGTAAATTATTGACTGCTGGAGAGGCCATATATAACACATATTCCATATCAAAAAAGTATACAATTAGAGGATATGTCCAAACATTAAAGATAATTCTTTATATATTAGGTTTAATAATAGCAATTAGTCTGCTTATAAATCAGTCTCCATGGGTACTTCTAAGTGGAATAGGTGCTATTACTGCTGTATTAGTTTTTGTATTTAAAGATACTATATTATCATTTGTGGCAAGTATACAAATATTAATAAATGATATGGTCAGGGTTGGTGACTGGATAGAGATGCCTAAGTATGGAGCCGACGGTTCTGTCATAGATATGGCGCTTCATACAGTAAAGGTTCAGAACTGGGATAAGACAATAACTACTATTCCGACTTATAAATTGATAGAAGATTCCTTTAAAAACTGGCGTGGTATGAGTGACTCAGGAGGCAGGCGCATTAAGCGTTCTATTTTAATAGACCAGTCCAGTATTCGATTTTGCGATGATGAGATGGTTGAGAAGTTTGAAAAGATACAGATACTGAATGAATACGTCAGACGTAAAAAAACAGAGCTGGATGCGTACAATAAGGAGCATGGTATAGACACCAGTCAGGTCGTAAATGGGAGGAGGATGACCAATGTGGGAACCTTCAGGGCCTATGTGATAGCATATCTCCGCAACCACCCGAAGGTTCGACAAGACCTGACTTTTCTGGTGCGTCAACTGGCCCCTACACCTGAGGGTCTTCCTCTTGAGATTTATGTATTTTCGAACGATATTGTCTGGGCGAACTACGAGGCAATCCAAGCGGATATTTTCGACCACATACTGGCTGTGGTGCCGGAATTTGGCATCAGGGTCTTCCAAAAGCCATCCGGACACGACCTGGGAAAGATATCCGGGTTAGGTATACAATATAAAGAACAGTATTAGGCCCGTCCTCGACTATTTTATTGGCAATCCAGAAAAAATATTCCTGGTTTCTTAGTAGATTACCAGAGCGACCAATATCCTCCTTATCAGCCAGATTGTTCGGGCACCTCAGGTATGGCTACCGCCACGATTTCCTTAAGCAGGTCTTCTTTTAAAAGAATTCCTACAACAGCTTCCCCTTCCACAACCGGGAGCCAATCGATCTTATGAGAAGTCATGAGATGGACAGCTTCCATGAGGGTACCATCTTGATGAATGACATGCATAACCGGCGACATGATTTCGCTGCCGGGCCTTTCAAGTATAGCCTCACACTCCTCCAAAAACTGACCCTGCCAGAAGATAGGAAGTTCTTCGATGGCCTTTGTAGAAGACTCCATATGCGCAAGGATATCATCAATAGAGAGCATTCCCAGAATCTCTTCCTCGTCTGCCACCTCGTCAACCACCAGCAAGGACGAAGGACGCCTACCTTTTTGTTTTTCATCCAGCACCTTGACCGCTTCTGCCACCTTTGTCTGCGGCGATATACGTTCAAGTGCCAACACATCAAGCATCAGATCTTTAATTCGTTTTTCAGACATATATATAGCTCTTTAGGTAGAAGGTAGAAGGTAGAAGGTAGAAGGCTGAAGGTGATAGGCTGAGATACTTTAGCCTTCTACCTTCTACCTATCCAGTGACTTCTTAATTTGAGCAAGCGATGTGCCAGATCCTTGGGCGTTCGCCTGCTATTCGCTAACATCTTGATCTTTAAGCATTTATGTACTATTTGCAGACGACTTAAGTCATTTACGGAGCGGCATATTTATGCCGAAAAATTTAGGTCAAAATAGGTTTTGACATTTTTTTGCCTATCTGCTAAAAATTTGAATTTAAAGAGAACCGGTCAATTATTCTATAAGGGCCTTATATGTGGCTCGGTCAATCGGCAGTCGGGCAACGAGAAAAAGTGAAAAAGAGATGACGCCTCATAAGATTGCATTACACGGCCAAATCCAGCCGGATCTATTTCCAGAGTTTGTCATAGTAAGCGAGCACATGCATTCGGTGATCAGAACCGTGCAAAAGATTGCCCGGTTTGACGCTAATATTTTGATTTCCGGTGAGTCCGGAACTGGTAAGGAGCTTGTGGCCCGCATTATTCATCAAAAAAGCAGCCGGAGGAACAAACCTTTTGTGCCGGTAAACTGCGGTACTCTTTCCGGTGAGCTGTTTGAAAGTAAACTCTTCGGCCATGAAAAGGGGGCTTTCACAGGTGCCATCAGGCAAACCAAGGGGAGATTTGAGCAGGCCCATAATGGAACTCTCTTTTTAGATGAAGTCTCGGAGATTTCGCCGCCTAATCAGGTGAACTTTCTGCGCGTACTGGAAGATGGCTGCTTTTGTCGAATCGGAGGCGAGACCCCCATCAGGGTGAACGTCCGTATTATTGTGGCGACCAACAAGGATCTGGCAACTGAAGTCAAGGCAGGGCGATTTAGAAAGGATCTCTACTACCGCCTAAAAGTGATCCCCATTAACCTTTTTCCTTTAAGGAAACGTAAGGAAGCAATTCCTCATCTGGCGAATAATTTCCTGGAAAGATTTGCCAAACTATATAAAAAGCCCAGGGTATCCGTTTCCTCTGGTGCCATGGAATATCTGATATCTTACGATTGGCCAGGGAATATTAGACACCTTAAGAACATAATGGAAAGAATGTTTCTGATGGCCCAAGGACCGATAATTAATGTAAACGATTTTCCAGAGGATATTATGGACGTAGTGTCCTTTGATCCTGGAGAGAATCCTGGGCAAGAGACACATAATCCAAGCGCATCATCTTTTGATCTCGCAGCCCATGGTCCTATTGAGCCATTGCGAAAAGCACGTCAACGTCTGGAGAAAACCATCATTCTGAGGGCCTTAGAGATGACTAAAGGGCAGAGGGCCAGGGCCGCTGAACTTCTGGAGATTAAACCCCGCACCCTTCGCCAAAAAATGAGCGACTATGGTATTGAGTTTCGGAGGATGGGAAAAGGATGAAACCCAGGCTCTTGTTAGTTGATGATGAAGAAATGTTCTTGGAATTTCTCTCAAGGCGTTTGATAAGCTATCAGTATGATGTAACAACCTGCTTAAGTGGTGAAAGCGCCCTTGAAATGACGATTGAACACGATTTTGATGTAGTCATACTGGACGTGCTTATGCCTGGTATGGACGGGATCGAGACCCTGGGGGAAATAAAGAAGATAAAGCCACTTACCGAGGTAATCATGCTAACTGGCCATGCGTCCCGGGAATCGGGCATAGAAGGAATGAGGCTTGGTGCCTATGGTTATTTGAGCAAACCCTGTGATACTGAAGACCTGATCACAAAAATCAACGAGGCCTATGATAGAAAAGTAGAACATGAAAAACGCATCAATATGGCGAGCTGGCATCCATGAAGACATTAATGCCTATCCTGGGCTCTGCGCGCAAATGGGGGCGTCGGCCCCTGAAATTCCCTTGACAATGCCCTGAGAAAATACTAAAAATTTTTTAGTTAAGGTTTTCGAATAGATATATGTTTTGACCGAATTTAATTAGGACTTGTAACTGATTTCAAGGAGTGATCTATGAATGATCAATCAACCATTCGAGTTATTCGAGTTTTACTGGTAGACGATGAAGCGACTTTGCTTGAATACCTGTCCAAGCGCCTTCTTAGACAGGGCCATACAGTAAAGGCCACTTTCTCCGGCGAGGAGGCTATCGAGGCGGCAAAACAAGAGCATTTTGATGTGGCAGTTGTCGATTTAAAGATGCCGGGGATAGACGGGGTTGAGACGCAAGCGAGGCTTAGAGAGATCCAACCATTCCTGCAATGCATCGTATTGACCGGCCATGGTTCCATAGAAAGCGCTTTGGAGAGTGGCCACGAAGAAGCCTTTCAATATTTGCTCAAACCCGTTGACTATGAAAATCTTGTGGCAGTCATTAAAGAAGCGTACGAGAAGAAAATGAAGTTACAGGAAGCAAAATTTCAAGAGCAACTGGAAGAACTTCACCACCATGGGATGGGGGCACGCGGGATGAAAAATGCCATTGCCGAGTTGCGCAAGATCTATGGATTCGAATAACTCTCTGGAGACCGAGCTGAAAAAGGCCAGGCAAGAACTGGCCGGTTATAAGATAGAGTTACATCAGACCAGGGGCTATCTTCAGTGTATTCTGCAAAATTCTGAGGATATGATCTTTGCTACTGAAGTTGGCGGAATGCTGATTTCCTTTAGCAAGGGCGGTGAAAAGGTGCTGGGTTACTCCTTTATGGAATTAATAGGTACCTACATAAAGGATTTAGCTGAAGACCCTGTATCATTTGAGGAGTTTTTTGACTCCTCCGGGCAGGATGGCCCCGCAGTGCAGTTGGACATCCCCTTTCGACACAAGGAGGGAGGCACGGTTTATTTCAATGTTTCCCTTATAAACCTGACAAACAGGGAAGGCCAAAGTGTGGGCACGGTCGGAGTGTGCAGGGACATTACCCTGTGGAAGAAGATCCAGGAAGACCTGGTCCGAATCGACAGACTGGCGGAAATAGGGAGGATAGCAGCCGGGGTCGCCCACGAAATCAATAATCCTCTGGCAATTATTGGCGAGGCTTCGGGATGGGCCGGCGTGGTAATCAGCGACGCTAAAGGCCTAAGTCCTGAGGACCGGGAAGAACTGGAAAAGGCCACCAAAGAGATCGGCCACCAGACCAAGCGCTGTCGCAGTATAACCCATGAATTATTGGACTTCGCCCGTGGTTCAACCCCGGCATTAACCGAATTTGATATCCACGACGTGATCAGAGACAGCATTAGTTTTCTCAAACCCGAACTCAAACACACATCCATAGAAATCGATACTCAGTTTATGCCAGGTCCCCTACTCATGAAATCTGATCCAAAGTTGTTGGAGCAGGTCTTTGTAAATTTCATTACCAATGCCATTCATGCTATCCGAAGTAAGGGGGAAGACAAAGGGTATATCCGGATAAAGACCCTTTCAATAAACTCGGATGTGGAGATAAGTTTTGAAGACAGTGGTACTGGGATCACGGAGGAAAACCAGAAAAAGATCTTTCAACTGTTTTTTTCCACCAAAGCTCCGGGCAAGGGGACAGGCCTTGGCCTCTCAATCAGCCAGAATATAGTAAAGAAGTTGGGCGGAACCATCACTCTTGACAGCAAGCCTGGAGTCGGCACCAACTTCACCGTGCGACTTCCGCTCTCCTAGGTTGGCAAAAAAATGCCTAAATAATCTTTTCCTTATTTATGCGGCATTATTTTGCCACTTTCTAACGCCGTTCAATCTGTTCCAGTCTCAAAACAAATTAGAACAAAAACTGTAAAATCAGTGTGTTAAATAGCAATACGGCAATCAATAAGTGGCTGGCACATCTATTGCTATTAAACAGTCAAATCGTCTCTTCTGTTTCCCAAAATTGCAAACCGATCAAAAATAGGGGAGGGACACCTGTTGGACAAGCAAGAGGAAAAAGGGCTGGGGCACGAGCACAATACCAGCAAAGTAGAAAACTCGGATCAAGGTCCAGGGCGCCGAAAGAGTTTTGGCCTTTATGTGGTTACATTCTTTATCATGTTCGGCGTCTGGGTCGTCCTTTCAGGCAAATTTGATCCCTTTCATCTCAGCCTCGGGGTCATCTCCTGCGCCATCGTGGCTTACCTTTCGGCCGACCTGTTGCGTCCCACCGTAAGAGGTCTTTTAATTCTGTTGGTCCGATGGGTCCCGTATCTCCTGTGGCTGATGAAGGAGATCTTCAAAGCAAACCTTCATGTTACATATCTTGTCTTCCATCCAAGGATGATGGATCTGATCGATCCCAAAATTGTTAAATTCCGAAGCAAGCTGGAAGGCGACCTGGCCCTAGTCACCTTTGCCGATTCGATTACCCTCACTCCCGGCACTATTACAGTCAATGTATCACCCGATGGTGATTTTAAGGTTCATGCCATTGACAAGGCGTCTGGTGAGCCCCTGCCAGGCGAGATGGAGGCCAGGATTGCCAAGGCATTTGGGGAGTCTGATGGATAGTATATTTTTGTACTCGAGTCTTTACTTGGCCTTTCTGATGGTCCTTTCCTTAATCCGGGCCTTGATTGGACCCACGGTCCTGGACCGGATGATTGGCGTCAATGCCATCGGGAGCAAGAGTGTCGTATTGCTGATCCTGATCGGTTTTCTCTACCATCGGGTGGATATGTTCGTAGACATTGCCCTGGCCTATGCCATGCTGAATTTTATCGCAGTGCTTGCGGCTTCAAGATACTTTCAAAAGCGTAAAGGATTGTACGATGAAGCGCTGTATAGGTAAAATTTATTTACTGATTCTCGTAGCCAGGACAGGCGGCATGCCAATGCCCGCAACAGGGGTTCACGTGGGGTCCGGGAGGTTTCGATAGATGGATATCATGAATATCATTGTATGCGTGCTATTGTTCTCCGGGCTGTTTTTCCTTACGGGGGGGGCAGTGGGGATCCTGCGTTTTCCTGATTTTTATTCCCGGCTCCACCCCGCAGGTAAACTTGATACCCTTGGCTCCCTTCTGGCCATGACCGCCTTTGCCCTCTTTAATCTCCATCATTTTTCTATGGGCGCCTTGCTGACCAGCCTGAAGATTCTCCTTATTGTCGTTTTTATATTCCTGGCCAGCCCCACAGCAACCCACGGCATAGTTGACGCCGGCGTCAGGGCCGGTTTGGCCCCGTGGACCAAGGGAGAGAAAAGGAGGTAACCCATGATCTGGCCGATAGATCTGGCAATTCTCACCTTGGTCGTTGTCGCAGCCATAGGCGCCCTCATGGTCAAGGATTTGCTGGGCGCCTCCGTACTGTTTGGGGCTTACAGCTTCATGATGTGTCTGCTCTGGTCCATCATGGGAGCAGTGGATGTAGCCTTTACCGAGGCCTCGGTTGGAGCTGGTGTCAGTACAGTCTTTTTTGTTGCCGCTGTATTCCGCACATCAAGGAGGACAAGAGATTGAAGATCATCGGACTCATTATAGTAGTCGTGACAGGCGCACTGCTTATTTACGCCGCAGCTGATTTTCCAGCGTGGTCAGACCCGGCCTCTCCGGCCAGCACATATCTTTCTCCTCACTTTATTGAAAAAACCATGGAGGAGACCTCAGTACCCAACATCGTTACCGCTGTGCTTGCAGACTATCGTGGTTTTGACACCATGTTTGAAACCACTGTGATCTTTTCAGCAGGCGTTGTCTGTTTTTTTCTCCTGCGAATCTCTCGCCGCGAAGAGGAAGAACCTGAAACAAGGTATTACCGGCATGTCCTCACTGGCGTGACCATCCAGCTCAAAGAGGGATACAAGATACCGCCGTCCGATGATTTTGAACGGATTGACGCCGCCTGGACACCTCCTGACCTGATTATAAAGACGGGGTGTCGAATATTGATCCCCTTTGTCCAGCTTTTTGCCCTGTATGTAATCGCCCATGGACATCACAGTCCCGGCGGCGGATTCCAGGGAGGCGTTATCCTGGGGGCAAGCATTATCCTGCTTGCCATCTCCCACGATCTGAGAACTGCTGTCAGACGAATGAGCGAAAAGCTTATGGCCATCCTTTGTGCTGTAGGCGTCTTTATTTATGCCGGCACCGGTGCCCTCTGTCTATTATTAAAGCTGAATTTTCTAGATTATAGCGCTCTTGCGGAGGTACTTCATGTCGACCCGATTACCGCGCGATCCCATGGCATTCTCATTGTGGAAATCGGTGTAGGGATTGCTGTCATGGCCACCATGATCTGGATCTATAACAATGTCTCATCTGCAGGCAGATACAGACAGGGGCTTTAGGATATGACCGATCTGATTTCAACAGTTATTGCCAAATATAACTACTGGATTTACATCACCTTGATGATGATCGGGCTATACGCCATGATTGCCAAGAACAATCTCGTAAAAAAGATCGTGGGCATGAACATCTTTCAGACCGCCATTATCTTGTTTTACGTGTCCATTGGCGTCAAAAAAGGGGCCACGATTCCTATCTTAGAGCATGGCCACGGCCCTGATGCGCATCACGTGGTGCATGCCGTGGACTATATTAATCCATTGCCTCATGTGCTGATGCTGACCGCCATTGTGGTAGGCGTGGCCACCCTTGGAGTGGCCCTGGCTTTGGCCATAAGGATCTACAATAACTATAACACCCTGGAAGAAGATGAAATCCTGGCGCAGATAAGGGAAAAATGAACGAACAGTATCCTGCACTCCTTGTCGTTGTCCCGCTTCTGTCGGCCCTTGTCGTCAGTATTGCCGGATGGGTAAACAAGAGATTGTGCTTCCCTGTTGCTGTGGCTGCCCTGGGTATGGCTGCCTGGTCAGCCGTTGGTCTGCTGCTCAGGGTCCTGGATGAAGGTGTTATCGTCTATAAATTAGGCGGATGGTCGCCCCCTATGGGCATAGCCTACTATATAGATTATCTTAATGGCCTTGTTCTGCCGGTGGTGTCCATAGTTGCCCTCCTTAATTTAATAGCAAACAAAAAGGGTATTGAGCAACAGTTTCCGGACAAAATAGGCCCCTTTTATACATTATATCTCCTGATGGTAACCGGTCTATTGGGTATTGTCGTTACAGGAGATGCCTTTAACCTGTATGTGTTGCTGGAAATAGCAGCGCTCACCGGTTACGGGCTGCTTGCCATGGGAGAGGAGCGTGCCCCGCTGGCGACCCTTAATTACCTGTATATGGGTACAATTGGGGCCTGCTTCTATCTATTGGGCGTTGGATATCTCTATATTGTCACCGGTTCATTGAATATGGTGGATATTGCCCGGTTATTGCCCCCGCTTTATCAGTCTAATACCGTGCTGGCCGCTTTCATCATCTGTATGGTCGGGGTATGGCTCAAGATGGCCTTTTTCCCCCTTCACGCCTGGTTGCCCAATGCCTATACATATGCCAACTCTGCGGCCAGCAGCCTGATTGCCCCGTTGGTGACCAAGGTGATGGTCTACGTGATGATCCGCCTCATGTTGACCATTTTTACCACGGAATTTGTCTTTACCACCTTGGCCCTGAGCGACGCCGTTGTCTGGCTTGCTGTTATCGCCATTGTCATGGGCGCCGTTCTTGCCTTGGCAGAGCGCAATTTGAAAAAGATGCTGACCTACATCGTAGTGGCGGAAGTGGGCTATATGGTTGGTGGCGCATGGCTTGGAAACCGGGATGGCATGACAGGGGCGATTCTCCATATTGTAAACGATGCCCTGATGACACTTTGCGTCTTTATGGTTGTGGGCAATATTGTCTACAAGGTCAAAGGATATGCCTTTGAGGACCTGAAGGGGTTGTTCCGTAAAATGCCCTTTACCATGGGGGCCTTGGTAGTAGGCGCCATGTCCATTATCGGGGTGCCGCCAACCTGCGGTTTTTTCAGCAAGTGGTATCTGATCGTCGGGGCCATTTCTTCCGGCCACTACTGTTTTATGGCGGCACTTATATTCAGCAGTCTGGTCAGTGTGGTCCTGTTTTTCAGGGTCTTTGAGATCTGCTTTTACGAGCCTTTTAGCAATCATCACGGGCATGATAATCATCCGGGAGGCATGGATGAGGCCCCGGTCAGCATGGTCGTTCCGCTCTTGGTCGTAGCTGTCATCCTGATCCTGGTCGGTCTATATACAGGTGATATTGTCAACCATGTTATCCAATTCGCCATTCCAGAGGCAATGGTGTGATGAATATGGAAACGATCATATCAATAAAGCCTTTGCTGGCCATTCTGGTTTCTTTGCTGGTTGTCCCGATTCTGGTGTTAAGCGGGAAGCGGCCGAATGTCCGCGAGGCGTGTACGTTTCTGGCGGCTGGTGTAAAATTCCTGATCATTCTCTCTATGGTGCCTGTGATTTTGAATGGTACTCAGATCGTATATACGATCGCCGAGGTCATCCCTGGAGTTGCGATAAAACTCAGGGTTGACGCCTTTGGAATGCTGTTCGCACTCGTCTCTTCTTCGCTGTGGATTGTGACATCAGCCTATTCCATCGGTTATATGCGGGGGCTGAAAGAACACAGCCAGACCAGGTACTTCTGTTTCTTCGCCTTGGCCCTTTCAGCTACTATCGGTGTGGCTTTCTCAGCCAACCTGCTGACCCTCTATCTCTTTTACGAGATGCTTTCTTTTGCCACATATCCTCTGGTTACACACCATCAGGACCATGAGGCGCGCAGTTCAGGGCGGAAATATCTGCTCTACATCGTTGGAACCTCTATCGGGTTTGTATTACCTGCCATGCTCATCTCTTACAGCCTGGCCGGGACCCTTGATTTTTCAAGTCAGGGCTTCTTGGCCGGAACCGGATCAAAGCCCCTGATAGGGCTCCTTTGTTTTATGTTCCTTTTCGGATTTGCCAAGGCAGCGATCATGCCGTTTCATTCATGGCTTCCGGCAGCCATGGTGGCACCCACGCCTGTAAGCGCCTTGCTGCACGCTGTGGCTGTTGTGAAGGTGGGGGTATTTTGCGTTGCCAGGGTATTGACAGGGGTTTTTGGTACAGACCTATTGTTTTCGCTAAATTTGAACGTGCCGATCATCTATATTGCATCTTTTACTATCATGGCCGGCTCGCTCATTGCCCTGTCTCAGGACAACCTTAAAAGGCTTCTTGCCTTTTCCACCATCGCCCAACTCTCCTATATTGTCCTGGGCATCGCGCTGCTATCTCCCAAGGGGATGACTGGCGGCATGCTCCATATTGCAATGCATGCCTTTGGGAAAATCACCCTGTTTTTCTGTGCCGGAGCGATCTTTGTAGCCACGGGTAAAAAGAACATCAGCGAGATGATAGGGATAGGCCGGAGGATGCCGGTGACCATAGCGGCTTTTTTTATCGGTTCGTTGAGCATTATAGGGATGCCCCCTTGCGGCGGCTTCATCAGCAAATGGTATCTGGTCCTGGGGACGCTCGAGGCCCATCAGATGCCGATCCTGTTTGTGCTGCTCACCAGTTCCCTTTTGAATGCCGCCTACTTCATGCCATTTGTTTACAAGGCATTCTTCTGTAGGCCCGAAGATTCCATGTTTGAGAATAAGGTGCAAGAGGCCCCGGCTTTCTGTGTGGTGCCTTTGGTTATCACAGCGACAATTTCCGTGATTCTGCTTTTTTATCCCCAGCCTTTTCTCAGGCTGGCCAGAATGATGGTGCAAAGTATAACCGGAGTATGAGTCATGACAGACGAGAGAACAGACGAAATAGAAGGCAAGATGGAACTTGGCCATGAACCTGTTCCGCCTTTTCGGACCATTTTTTGGGTAGCTATTACAATAGGTGTTTTGTATCTGGGACTCATCTTTTTCAAGACACTTTGAATAAGATCGTCAGTGGTGCCGTGTTTGTTGCTCAGGCTATGGAAGGATTGTTATGAAACCAGAGAACAGCGAAGACAAAAAATATTTTTTTGATAAACCTGCAAGCATGAAGATACTGGCATGGTCTTTTTTGTTATCGCTCGTTCTTCTTCTTGCCCTGGAGTTCTTTATTCACAAGCACACTTATTTCCCCTCGGAAGAATGGCCTGAATTTTATTGTGTATTTGCCTTTGTCGGCTTTGTGGCACTTGTTCTTTCCGCAAAATATATCCTGCGGCCCCTTGTGAAGAGACGAGAGGATTACTATGACTGAAGTCCTGCCGCCAGCGGCCATTTTTATCATCGGAGGACTACTGGTTCCTCTGATAAAAGGGAAATGGAAAAGCGCCTACATGTTGCTCATCCCGGTGGTAGGTTTCATAAACCTGATCAATATCCCTGAAGGAACTCATTGGGTTGTAGAGTTTATGGAATATGATCTTATCTTTGGTAAAGTGGACAGGCTGAGCCTCCTGTTCGGTTACATCTTCCATCTCATATCTTTCATAGCTATTCTCTATGCCATTCACGTAAAAGACGATGTGCAGAATGTGGCCGGGCTGGTTTACGCCGGCAGTGCCCTGGGGGTTGTCTTTGCCGGAGACCTTTTTTCTTTCTTTGTCTTCTGGGAAATGCTCACTGTAGCTTCCATATTTCTTATCTGGGCCCGCAGGACAAAGGCAGCTCAAGGCGCAGGATACAGATATCTTCTTGTTCATGCAGCCGGAGGCCTGTGCCTTCTGGCAGGCATCGTCCTGTATGTGAATCAGACAGGCTCTATTGAGTTCGGGTATATCGGACTTAATGGACTTGCCACCTTATTAATTTTCCTGGGTTTTGGCCTGAATTGCGCATGGCCTCTTCTTCATCCATGGCTGACCGACGCCTATCCGGAGGCCACAATTACCGGAACCGTATTCCTGAGCGCTTTTACTACAAAATGTGCGGTCTACGCCCTGGCCAGGGCCTTTCCGGGCACCGAGGCCCTTATCTGGATCGGAGCGATTATGACCGCGTTCCCTATCTTCTATGCGGTCATTGAAAATAACCTCAGGCGGGTGCTGTCCTATAGCTTGATCAACCAGGTGGGATTCATGGTATGCGGAATCGGCATTGGGACACAAATGGCCATAAACGGCGCTGTTTCCCACGCCGTGAACGATATCCTCTTCAAGGCCCTGCTGTTCATGTCCATGGGCGCAGTGATGTATCGTAATAACAATAAAATCAACTGCACTGCCCTGGGTGGACTGTACCGGACCATGCCGCTCACCTGTATCTGTTGTATAATAGGGGCTGCATCCATCTCGGCCGTTCCGCTTTTCAGCGGTTTTGTCAGCAAGTCAATGGTCATGAGTGCGGCTGCTGACGGTCATATGCAGATCATATGGTTCATCCTTCTGTTTGCCTCAGTCGGTGTATTAGAGCATGCTGGTATCAAAATTCCGTTTTTTGCGTTCTTTGGACATGATTCCAGGCTGAGACCCAAGGAGGCACCCCTCCACATGCTTCTTGCCATGGGCATCGCAGCGTTCTTCTGCATCTTCAACGGGTCATTTCCCAGCTACCTGTATAGCCTGCTCCCATATCCGGTTGAGTATGTACCATACACGGTTCCGCATGTGGTAGGTCAGACCCAGCTCATTTTCTTTGCCGCCCTTGCCTTCATACTTCTCACGCTTTCCGGCATGTCTCCCGCCGAGATGAGGGCTGTCAATGTTGATGCTGATTGGTTCTACCGCAAAGGTAGCGGTCTTTTTTACCGGGTCATGGATATTAGTATGAACGGATTGACCAGGGTCGCTGACAGGGTCATTGTGGGTGAGTTGACCGGATCTATCTGCCGCATATCCCAACGCTGGCCTGAGGTCCTCTGCCTTGGGATTATGATTCCCTTGTGGAGTATCACCGGTGTAAAGGGAAAAGAACTCGAGGGCAAGATCGAAAGAACTCGAGTGGCCCTGCAAACACACACCTCACCCATAGGGATCAGTGCGGCTATAGCTACCATTTTTTTGGTGTTAATTTACCTGTTAATGTGATATAAATATAAAAAAATCGTAATAGTTCACCGCAGAGTGCACAGAGAGCGCAAAGAGAAGATAAATAGAAAAAATTCTTTACTCTGCGGTCTCCGCGTTCTCTGTGGTAAATAGAATTGGGTGAACTGTTACAAAACCATCAAAGATGCGGGCACGGAGAGGAGAAACGGATATTTGGCTTCTATAGAACAACTCAAAAGAATTCGACTCTTTGAAGATTTGACCGACGGCATGTTGGAACAGTTGCTTCCCCTGGCTCAAGAGCAATCGTTTGCGGAAAGGGAGATTATTTTCGAACCAGGTAGTGAGGCCACCTACTTTTACTCACTGACCACAGGCAAGGTGTTACTCCAGGCAGAGCTTGCCTCAGCCCTTATTATTTCCCTCGGGGCCATTAAGCCGGGGTACTCGTTCGGCTGGTCTGCCCTTCTCCCCGGACCCGCCCACACTTCCCTTGCTGTTTGTATGGAACCATGCGAAATCCTGGTCATGCCCGGAGACAAATTTAAGGCCCTTCTTGATCAAGATCACACCATGGGATTCCTGGTTATGCAAAAGACTGCCACGATCCTTGAGAACCGTTTGGAACGTCGTTCAGCACAGTTTGTCAAGGTAATAACCAAACACCCCGATATAGCAACGCTCTTGGGTTTGTAGAAGGGGGCTTAGCCTTCATGTGAGTGCGGCTCAAAAGGCAGCCTGATGACAAAAGTTGACCCTTTTCCAGGTTCAGAGTCTACTTTTATGGTTCCGCCATGCTCGTGGACTGTTTTCCGGGTAATCAGCAGGCCGAGGCCCGTACCTCTTGACCCCTTGGTGCTGAATAGAGAGCTAAAGATCTGCTTTCTTACGGCCTCATCCATACCACAACCATTGTCAGAGACCTGAAGAGTAAACGCTCCATCACTTTCGCGCCTTGTGGTCACCCGCACCAGGTGTTCCTTGCCCTCGTTTTCATCAAATATAGCGGCATCAATGGCATTGGAAACCAGGTTAAGCAGACAGCGATGAATTCCTTTGGGGTCTAAAGATGCATCGCCTATGGTTGGATCAAGATCTATGACAATCTCTACTCCGGATTCTTTTGCCTTGAGATCCATTAGGTTGCATACCTCTTCCGCAATTGAATTCGGGGAGCACTTTTCATATTCAGGCTCACGTTCCTTGGAATAGTTGAGGAGATCCATAGCCAAGCCGGAGATCCTGTCAATATTCCTTTGCACCATGTCCCAGCCGGTACGAAGTCTATGCATATCCTCTTTCTTAAGTGCGTTGTCTACTATATAGACTCCTCCCTTAAGACCACCTAAGATGTTTTTGATACCGTGGGCAAGTCCGGCCACAGTTTCTCCAGTGGCAGCCAACCTTTCGGACTTGATCAATTCCTGCTGTAGCTGCTTGATCTCCCTCAGATCGTGGAGGAAACCCACACTGCCGATGACCTCACCATCTTGATACAGAACAGTTCCTGAAAACTTAACCGGTATCTTGTCACCGTCCTTTCCCAAAACAAAGGTCTCTCGCCAAACATGCATTTCTTGTCTTTCTGGTTCTTTGCCATGCAGACCTTGCATGATTTCTTCGGCTGTCTCTGGTGGATAGAGACTCTTTATATCAATCTTCCCTATTACCTCATCCTTGGAATATCCAAATATTCTCTCATCCCCTCGATTAAAGATCATTATTTTTCCCTGCTTATCAGTGCCGACTATACCGTCGATGGAACGCTGAATCAGATTGTCTTCAAACTCGTACCTCTGTCTTATTTCTTCCGTGGCTTGCTTAACCTTATCTTCCAAATTATCGGTATATTCCTTGAGCATCCTCCTTAAATGAAGCCTTTCCTCTGCCCGTTTTAAGGCAACCGCCAGGGCTTCGTCCACAATAGGCTTGGTGACAAAATCAGAGGCCTCAAGTTGCAGAGATTGGATAGCCACGTCCATATCGCCATGCCCGGTAACAACTATCACCTCGGTTTCAGGGCTTATTTCCTTAATCTTTTTCAATACCTCGATGCCATCCATGCCGGGCATCTTTATATCAGTTAAGACAATTGGGGGGGCTTCTTTCTCAAATAACTCAAGGCCGCTTTTGCCGTCCTCTGCGGTCAGCACCTCGTAGCCATCAGCTCTCAGCGACATTCCCACAATTTTTCTTGCCGGCTCTTCATCATCAATAAGTAACAGCTTCAATATATTGCCCCACTGTTAGAATGTTATTTAAGCGTTTGCGGAACGTTGAAATTAGAAATTAGAAATTTGGCCTTCATGCTATCGTACCAGACCATATCTGATAACTCTTCTGCCGGTTTGTAAACATCCAAATCGTAAGCTCGTTTCATCTCCTGCAAATTTCTACTTTCCAATTTCAAGTTTCAAGCCGTGAACGGCTACCCATTATTTAGCATCTGAACATGGAGGAAATTTCAACAGAAATGTTGTACCAGTCCCTACCTCAGTCTTTACCTCTATAGTTCCACCATAATCCTTGACAATTCCATAGCTGATGGACAGACCTAATCCCGTTCCCACACCCACTTTTTTGGTGGTAAAGAATGGTTCAAATATTTTATCCAATACATTTTCGGGAATACCGTTTCCCGTATCGGATACAGAAATTGCAACCCGTCCTCTGTCTGAAAATGACTTAATTGTTACCTTACCACCTGGTTCGCCTTTTTCCTCAATGGCTTGCCGGGCATTGACAACCAGGTTTAAAAGGACCTGCTCCAACTTATTACTATCTGCCATTATATGGGGCGGGTTATCATCCAGGTCCAAATCTATCTCTATATCACGCACCTTGAACTGTTGTCCCAATATCCCAATAATATTTCTGATAGGCACATTCACATCAAGCTCTGTTGTTTTGACACCGATCCTTGAAAAATCCCGCATATGATTGATGATTGCCGCTGCCCTGTCTACCTGACCAACAATTTGTTCAGTCACAGTTCTTAATTCTTCATCCTTAATCTTTTTGCCCTTGTCGATCATCTTTGACAGAAACGTAGCGCCCATTCTAATAACACTTAACGGTTGATTTAACTCGTGGGCTACGCCTGATGCCATCTCACCCAAGGTGGACATCTTGCTGGCCTGAACTAACTGGGTCCTTTTTTCTAATTTCTTTATCTCTTTTTCAGAAATATCCAGTTTGGAGACCATATGTTTAAAGGAATCCGCCAACTGGACCATCTCGTCACCCACATGGGTTTTATATACTTTGCATTCACGACACTCGTCCAGTTTTTCTGGAAAGCTCCCTGATGGCTGGCCGAAACAGAGTGTTCCGTCCACGTACCAGCACATTGTCGAAGTATTTCCATATGCAGGGCAGTCGGTTTTTGTGCATTTTTCTATCTCCCAGCATTTGACCTCTCTACCAAAATCAACCTCTGTTTTCCCACGGCTGATTTCATCGGCTAATCGCGCAAGTTGGGCAAGGGGCCGGGTAACGAATCTGGATAAGAAAATGAATAAGAAGACACCCACAATTACAAGGGAAGCCAGGCCCCAGACAATCTCTCTATTCCTGACTTCTGCTACTCGCTTCTCTACGGGGCCCCAGCTGATTCCTACGGTTAGGATCCCCAATATTTCATTTTCACTTCCATGGCATTTATAACAGGTTTCCTCATTCGGGATAGGCATGGCATGGAGAAGTATCTTTTCTCCTTCCTGCACCTCTAGGTCCTTCGCCAGGGAACCGGTGCGTAATGCCTCTTCAGTGGCATGTGAATCGTCAAGCATTTTTATATTGGCTGGTAATCCACTGTATTTGATGCTGCCTGTAAGATCGCAAAGATTTACTACTCTCACGTCTGTTAATTTATACAAGCTTTCCAAGATGGCCTGTACGGCCTCCATGTCTCCGTCGAGCATAGGGTACTCAATACTTCTTAATACCGTGTCACTGATCTCATATGCCCGCTCCTCCTGCTTTCCAAAGTGATACTTAATTCGCATTACCATATCGTAGTAAGTAAGGAGGCCTATTACTACGATTAAGATCACGCCCATACCCATTATTACCTTGTCTCTTACGCTGGATATGCGTAATTTTGACCATAATCTGTCCAAAAGAGGTGTCATTTTACCTGTCCCTCAATTCCCCATACGCTCATACTGATGATGGCATGTAGTGCAGCGGCTCAATATCCCGGATGCTTGTGCCCGCTGTGACAGCTTGTACATATATTCTTTGGAATGCTCAATGTCTCTTGATGTTCCAGCCTGGTCGGAGCCTTGAGATGTAAGCTGGCCGGACCATGGCAACTTTCACACTGTTTATTGACCATCCTTGGGGTTTTTTCCACACTGACAAATCCTCCCTTTTTCCCAAAGCCGGTCGTATGGCAAGGCAGACAGTCTGGGTCATGATCTCTTTTTCTCATCTGTATGACCCGAAAATTCCTTGAGTATTTCCAGGAGAGATAGCTTTCCACATGCCCTGCGTGGCATTCTTTGCACTTGTCCATTCCAACATAGGTGGCCTTCTCTTTTTCAGCCTGAAGATACGGTGTGTTAAAGGCAAACAAATATAAAGCAACAAGCCCGGTGGTCATGGTGATAAATAGTTTTTTCATTTTCATCTTCAAGCTCCTTTGGCCAGAATCCACGTCGAGGATCTGAAAACAAATAGCATTTTATCCTATCGTACGAAGCATGGAGAATAAAACGGTGCTGAACTGAATAGCGCTCCATGCTATTTTGCGAACTCTATGGATATTATATAGAAGCCTGGTCCTTGGATCAACCACACCTAAGAACTTTAATCATGTATTATATGGAAATCTTAAGGTGAAGTAAAAACCTGCATTATTGCCATTTTGTCTTTCAAAGCGCAGCATTCTGTGCTATGTATTTGTTCAGGTAAAGAGATAGGCTTGCCTAAGGGCTTTCTCAGTAATTATAGGAGTGAGGAAGGAAATGGCTAAAAAGATACTTATCGTGGACGATGAGCCTGATATTATTACCTTTATCAGCGCAGTCCTTGAAGACAACGGTTATTCAAGCATAAGTGCCAACAATGGGATTGAGGGACTTGAACTCTTGCGCAAAGAGAAGCCTGATCTGGTTTTGCTCGATCTTATGATGCCCAAAAAAAGTGGCATTGCCATGTTTCAAGAGTTAAGATCGGATCCGGACATGAGCAATACTCCCGTGATCGTGCAGACCGGGGTCTCTGAGGTGACAGGGGTCAATTTCAGGAACTTCATGTTCAAACAACCGCTTCGGGATGAAAAGAAATTTGTCGAGAGCACGGGATTAACAAAATATACTATTCCAGACGGCTATATTGAAAAACCAATTGATCCTGTTGAGTTGATTGAAGTAATTAAGAAAGCCTTAAAAGAAACATAGCCGTTCACGGCTTGAAACTTGAAATTGGAAAGTAGAAATTGGGGAGAGATGAAACGAGTCTACACAAAAGCATGAAGGCCAAATTTCTAACTTCAACGTTCCGTGCGTGAATTCCCCTGCTCTATACAAATCGACAAAACCGGCTTCTTGAATAATAGATTGAGACGACCTCAGAGGTCGTCTCAATCCTTATTGATTTGTTGGTTAGTGATCTTCTACCTCTTCCTCCCAACCGGTTATCATCGTTATGATATGAGCCCAGAAGGTATGGCCCAGGGTAGCCAGATACATGTGGACAAAGAGGAAGGCAGCGAAACAGCAGGCTACCAGAAAATGTAACCCAATCACTATTTTTACCCCACCCAAAAACACCATCCATTTTTGCGTAATCAGCAGAAGCAGCAGGCCGGACAACAGGACGATCGGTACAAGCATCGTCATGATCATCAGATATGCCCCTTTCTGCATGGGGTTGAATTTGGCATCAGGCGTGGAGTGGTGAGGGTTCGGTCCACCTTTGAAGTAGTTGAAGCCATAGAACACCATCTGTTTTATGATTCCCGTCTTCAGGTCATACATGTTGGGGACATAGAGCTTTATCAGGCTCTTATCAATAAACACGTAATATACAAACCATAACAACCAATCGATGCACACGAAAATTCCGGTAAAATCATGAACCAGTACCGCTGCTCTATAGCTGCCGAAGAAATTAATATACTCAGGAAACCTGATCTGAGCTCCTGTAATGCACAGAGTTGTTATTCCAATGGCGTGGATCCAATGCCATATCCTCACTGTAAGAGGATTGAGGTAGATCATTTTTGGTTTTTCCATGATCAATGTTTCCTCCTGTTTTTTTGAGTCAGAATTCTGAAAGTGCCATGGAGGCAGGCCGCGCCTAAACCACCGGCTATGATCAGCAGGCCCAAAATGCTGAGAATATCGTTTCTGGTGGAGCCCACCATGTAGAAGTCAGCAGTAGCAAAAAGAGGGTCAAGCACTGCCCCCTCTTCAACAGCGACCCTGCTGTATGTGCCATCTTGATTAGGGAAGGCTACGTAACATGTCTGCATGGCTTTGGGCCCGGCAGCGTGACAGAAAGAACAATCCCGGCGGTCTTCAAATATTCCATAACTGTGACTTGCTGTCTTTGTTGACAGCATCCCCCAGAGCCCTACACTCTTATATTTTGAGTTCATATTAAACTCTTTGAGTTCCGCCGTTGTAATGGAGCCGTCACCATTGGTATCTATGAGAGATTGAACTCCCTTGTCTCCGACTAATTGCGTGAGATCCTGGTAAGTTGCGAGGTCAATCTCACCTTCTTTATCTGGTTTGATATCCTCTCTTTTCTCAATATACATGGTGATGACGATGCCTTTTGAATCGGTATGGCAGCTTATGCACGTAGTTGCCTGCATGTGGAGCTTGTTCCGGAGGAGCCATTCAGAGTGGCCGGCACCTTCGTGACAATTAATACACTGTTTATTTTTTTCAAAACCTGAGGTCTCCAGGTAGCTTATTGCTGTATGGGGGCTGTGACAATCCGAGCAAACCGCATTTCCTGCATGGGGACTATTTAAATACTCTTCAACGGCCTCTTCATGGCACATACCACAACTTTCACCAGGAGACTTGAGACCTTTGGCCGCATGGGGGTCGTGACAATCTGTGCATTCCGCATTTCCCGCATGAAGGCCCTTTGATAACTCATCAATAGTATCTTCATGGCACATGTCACAGCTTTCTTTTTCGGGCATGACACCGTCGTCCGGGTGATCATCGGTTACGTAATGGCAGGACACGCAACCATCTTCTGCGTGTTTTGTGCCGGCGAACTGGGTACCATCGATATATAAATATTCACCAACAATGGATGAATCGCCATGGCATTCCAGACAGTCATCGGTTTCCATGGCACTCGACGAGCTGATGCCAATGCCAGCCACCAACATCATGAAACCGAAAATACAGATTATGAGAAACTTTGCTTTGAGCACCATCCTTCCTCTCTTCCTCACCTATAGAACTTAGAAGTTCATGTGCGAGCATACTCCAATGTCCCTTGCTAAGGAACGTACAATAAATAACTTGAACAAATTAACGTCTTTTTTGCCGTCTTCTTCGTTGCTCGTCGATCACATAACCCGTTATGCTCGCTCCTCGCGCCTTGAATACAACAAAAAATCCTGTTAATTTTTGTTCAACTTATTTATCTCCCGTTCCTAAAACAAAACTTTCGCACAGGACTTGCAGTAGCTATGCACCCACGATAAGGGCGCAGATCCCAAAAAAAAGTTTAGATATAGACACCGCTTTTGTCGTTTCCGATATTATAGATCACCGGAGCTAAAAAAGCGGTAGTTAAAAGAAAAACCAATGCAAGAATTATTTTTTTGTGTTCTTTTAATGGCACGCCCCTCCTTCCTGTTTTGTTATTTATTTTAAAATGATTTCTATTACACCTATGTGAAATTGTAATATTGTTATTTTAAAATTACTTTGTAACCTGCCTGGAAGAAATTGGCAATATCAGTCTGACCACCCAGGCAAATCTTTTTTGTTTTTTTATAGAGCGTGAGATCAAATCATAAGTGAGATTCCGCATAATCTCAATCGATTCTGTCTTATGTCTAGAGCATATTCCTGTGCTTGACAAGCCCAAATGGCCCTGCTACTACAAAAACAGGTGTTAGTATTATATATAGATAGCGGCCGCTGAATAATATTGCTATGGTTTTTTCTGGAAAACGCATGACTATCAACGGCTTCGCATGAGGTTCCTTTGATTAAAGAGGCCATTAAGGTTGGGGTACAATGAGATACTTCCTTACCATTGTCACAGCAATAATAACGATCATTATCTTTTTTAATCCGGAAGAGGTTAAAGGTGGAAATAACACTGAAACACAAAAATATGTCGGTTCAGAAGCCTGCGAGGCCTGTCACCAAAAAGAATATAGTAGTTTCATCAAATATGCAAAGAAGAGCATTTCGTTCGAGAGCATTCAAAGGGTAAAAAAGGGCCTTGCCGAGGAAGAAATCCATAAGTGCTATTTTTGCCATACAACAGGATATGGTAAACCGGGCGGCTTTGTCAGTCCTGAGGAGACCCCTCACTTGAAGAACGCAGGCTGTGAAGTATGCCATGGCCCGGGTGAACTACATGTCAGGACGCAGCGCGTTCAGGATATCAAGATGAATCTCACAATGAAAGATTGTGAGGAGTGTCATATTTCAGAGAGGGTCAAGGCCTTCAGGTACAAGCCCTTGATTCACGGAGGCGCGCATTAGCGGCTCCGTAAGCGTTCACAGGGCACCGCATCTGCTTTGTTGTCGGGCACTTGAAGTACAGGGAGTACGTCTGCGTACCCTCCGCCTCGCATCTGCAGCACCCTGTAAACGCTTACAGTTCTGTGGGTTGCGATAAAGCGGGGCGTTGTAATCCCGTGAACGGTTACGCGGCTCCAATGGGTGCCGCATTGTTGAGGACAGGATGTTTGGTTTTATAAGAAAGAGTTTTGCAAACAAGATAATGGCTACTGTAATAATCAGTATAGCCCTGGTTATGGCGGCTGAAATTGTCTTGAGAATATACTTCGGGACCAAAGACAGGATGGAGTTGGTAAGAACTCTTAATTTAGACGTGTCCGGATCGATCCATTCCGGCATAACATATCCAATGCATGTTGGAGATAATAAGGCTATCGAGGGAGTCTTGTCTGATGTCCGTAAAAGGATGGGAAACATCGAGGCATGGATATGCGATTTTGATCAAGTGATAACCTGGTCCACACACGAGGAAAGGGTAAAGACCAGGGTTGCAGATTCCATTCATGATAAGGAGGCATTGAAGGCCTTAAGCAAGACGTTGAGCTCAGGAGTAACACAAGAAAAAGCATTTTTAGAAGAACTTGCTGGAAGAAAGGTCCTTATTACCATCCAGCCCATTCTGAATCAAGAAGACTGCTATCACTGCCATGGCTCTTCAAGGAAAGTTCTCGGTGGCTTGATAATAGGAACTGACGTGAAGCATGCTTACATGACGGTCGTTGCTGCCAGGAACAGGACTATAGTGATGAGTTTTATTGGAATATCGATTATCATTGCCTTAATTTATGTGATGGTGACCAGATTCATCAGGCGTCCTGTGGAGGATTTGGCTGACAAGGCAAAGAGGTTTGCAGAAGGCGATACGTCTGTTTCGGTAGACATAAAGTCAGAGGATGAAATAGGCGTATTAGGCAACGCATTTAACTATATGGTTCAAAGGGCATCTCAATTCAGCAAAAGACTTGAAAGTGAGGTCGCCAGAAAAACCGACCTGTTAGGCGAAAGGACCAATCTTATAGCACTATTGGAAAAAGCAAATACACAACTCAGGGAGCTTGACAAACTAAAATCTACGTTCTTGGCGAATATGTCTCATGAGCTAAGGACACCGATGAATTCTATTATCGGATATTCAGATTTGCTAATAGACGGGGTTGACGGACCAATTAACGAGGAACAGGAAAAGAGTCTGGGCAGAATTTCCAATAATGCCAGGCACCTCTTGCAATTGTTAAATGATCTTCTCGATCTCTCCAAGATAGAAGCAGGGAAAACTGAGATAGAAGCAGAACAATTCAACCTCAAAGGGCTCATTGATTCAGTAATTCCCGTGTTTGAGGGAATGATAACCCAAAAGGGTCTTTCCCTTGATTTTGATATCGATGAGAATCTGCCTTTAGTCTATGGCGATAAGAATAAAATCAAGCATGTTTTAATGAACCTGCTGTCCAATGCGATCAAGTTTACCGATGAGGGAGGCATAACCATCCGTGCCAGGACATCCGGTCGCGGTATTCAACCTGGCGAGTCTCCCATATTTGCAGAGGTCTGTGTAGAGGATACAGGCATCGGGATAAAGGATGAGGACCTCGGTAAGATTTTTGACAAGTTCGTGCAGGCTGACCTTTCTACCGTCCGCCAATATGACGGGACCGGCCTGGGTCTCAGTATTGCGAGAGGGTTGATTGCATTGCACAATGGTATGATCTGGGCCACGAGCAAGTATGGCAAGGGAAGTCAATTCTATTTCACTATTCCGCTCAAACAAGAGACACTTGAATCTTCAGCTAAGCCGGTCATAGAATTACGAGTGGCTGACGACCTGGCTGAGCACTTCGGGGTGCCTGTTGAGACCTTTCTGAAAGACCCCGAATATGAAGGCAACCCGGTAAGGTGTCACGACTACATCCATTGTGGACAGCCAAGCTGTCCGGCCTATGACAGTGAAGATAAACGTTGCTGGCTCATTCTTGGGACACATTGCTCAGGACTGAAAGTCGGTGCCTATCCGGAAAAGGTTAATTTTTGCAAGAATTGTGAGGTTATACAGAAACTGGTGCTTGAGTCACAGAAGTCAAAAATCGTTGGGTCAGAGCTATCGACCGAAGAAGGCATTACGAAAAAGACGGTCTTGGCAATAGATGACAATCCGGATGCCATTGATATTATCAGGAAATCTCTGGGAGAGGACTACAAAATAGTAGGTCTTCTCAGTGGGAAAAGGGCAGTTGAAAAGGCCATAGAGACCAGACCTGTAGCCATTACTCTGGATATAATGATGCCGAAAAAGGATGGATGGCAAGTACTGCGGGAGCTGAAGAGTACGCCAGAGACCCGGGATATCCCGGTAATTGTCCTTTCAATTGTGGATAATAAAAAACTGGGATTCAGTCTGGGTGCTGCGGAATATATGGTAAAGCCGCTAGATAAGAATTTTCTGCTCAGAAAAATAAGAGATCTGGAAAAAACGGGTAAGATACAACGGGCACTTGTAGTAGATAGTGATACAGATACAGTATCGCTGATCGAACATGCCCTGCAAGACGTTGGGTGTGAGGTAAAGACAGCTTACAATAGCCAGGATGCAGTTAAGTTGATAAAGAGTTTCATGCCCCATCTGATCATCCTCAATCTGACAATGCCCAAGGTAAATGGTTTTGATGTAATCGAGTATATAAAAACAGAAAAAAGTGCCAAGAAGATCCCTCTTATTCTTATTACTAAGAGGGAGTTGAGTGAGAAAGAGAAAGACGCTCTAAACGGTAGGTTACGTGGTATATTAAACAAGATGGTACTTAAAGAAGAAGATCTCTCACAAGAACTCAAAGATAGAATTGATGAGATAAAGAGTGCCTGACAAACGGAGATGACATGAAAGAAACAGGGAAGGTTTCCGGGAAAAAATTGCTGATAATTGATGACAACCAGGATAGCCGGGAGCTGGTAATTAAGATTTTAAGAAACCGGGATTATCAGATAATTGAAGCCGTTGATGGAGAAGATGGCCTGGAAAAGGCGAATGCTGAACAGCCGGATATTATTCTTTTGGATATCTCACTTCCGAAAATGGGGGGTTATGATGTCGCGAAAAACCTGAGGCTTCGAGAGGAGTTTAAGCATACCACGATAATTGCACTGACCGCACATGCAATGAAAGGAGATGAGGAAAAGGCTTTGCAGGCTGGATTCAGTGGATATATTTCAAAACCGATAAATGTCCGCGAGCTGCCGGGGCAGATAGAGAAATATGTGGAAGGGGGAAGGTAGACTGTGGAAGGTAGATTAGAGTGTATATAATAGGAGAAACGGAGATTTTTGCGTGGACAAAACCAAGATCCTGATTGTAGAGGATAATATCGATACAGTAGACCTATTGAGGAAGAGGCTCCGCGCTGATGGATACGATACCGCTGAGGCATACGACGGCGAAGAAGGCCTTGAAAAATTCGCTGAATACGAGCCGGATCTGGTTGTGCTGGACATTATGATGCCTAAAATGGATGGGTTTGAGGTATGCAAGAGACTCAAGGAAGATGAAAGCACCCGCTACATACCAGTCATTATCCTAACTGCCAAGGGCGACGTTGACAGCACTGTCAAGGGTCTCGATATCGGCGGGGATGATTATCTGGCTAAACCCTTTGATTATAAAGAGCTTGTTGCAAGAATACGGTCATTGCTCAGCATTAAAGAAGAGCGCAAGAAGTTGATGGAGGCGGAGAAGACAGAAGCATTAGAAAAAATGATGGATCAAGTGGCGCATGAGATTAGGAACCCTCTTGTTGCTATAGGAGGGTTTGCGCGAAGGATCTGTGAATCCCTTTCTGAGAATGATCCAAACAGAAAATATTTGAAATTAATTGTACAAAATGTTGAGACCCTGGAACATATGATAAAAAAGCTCATTGAGCTGAAAACCACTGTAATATCTTATAGAGAGCCGGCGGATATTAATGAGATTATTGCCGAAGCGATCGAAAAATGCAGACCTGCACTTGAAGAAAATCACATAGATATCAAAACCGAATTAATAAAAAATCTTCCTGATATTTCTGTTGATAGAGAACAGATTAAGGCGGTATTTGCCAATCTTATTGAAAATGCAATTGAAGCAATGAGAAATGAGACACGCATACTGAAAATTGGCAGCCGTGTCAGCGAGGGATATATTGAAATCAAGGTATCCGATACAGGGGTCGGTATCCCAAAAGACAAACTCAAGCATGTTCTGGACCCTTTTTTTACCTCAAAGATCCACGCAGGGCTCGGTCTTACCTATGCACTCAAGATCATTCAGGCCCACAGGGGCACGATCTCAGTGGAAAGCGAACTAGGCAAGGGATCCACCTTTACGATTAGATTACCTGTGAAGAGACACGGCAGCAGCCATTAAGCTCACAAATAAGCCACTTTCCCCCATAGGATGATTACGCTGCAAAAATCCTGAAATTTGGTGCCGAAGGGGGGATTCGAACCCCCATGGGTTTTGCCCACCACCCCCTCAAGATGGCGTGTCTACCTATTCCACCACTTCGGCAAAATACTATTTAGAGGTCTCAGGTTCCTTAACCCCGGTTACTGGTTCAGGAGCAGTTTCAACAGTCTCGGGAATTACAATAGTCTCAGTAGTTTCGACAGGTTCAGTAGCTTCAGGAATTGCAGTCTCAGCAGGTTCAACTGGTTCAGTAGTAACAGGACTGGTAGTTACCTCCACGTCCTGCATTATCGAATCCTCAACCCTGTGAGCTGACAAATAGGTAAGAACAAGAGCAAAAACCATAAAGGCTACTGCCAGTCCTGCAGTAATCTTGTGCAGAAAGGAGGCTGGTCCTGCACTGCCAAAAATGGTATCACTGGACCCGAACACAGCACCAATCTCAGCACCCTTGCCTTGCTGGAGCAAGACAGTAAGAACTAAGAGGATACATACAATAACGTAGACTACTATTAATATAGAATACAAAATATGTCCTTTATTCTAACAGAGAAAACCTGGCCCTCAGGGCCAAGTCAGAGTCAATAGGCTCTGCCGGCAGCAAGCCAAATCCGGGCCCTCTGGACCCGGATTCTTTACTCAGACACTAATTAACTAATCCGGCAACTCACAATTTGACCAAAACTCCCGGGCTTGAGAGATGCACCGCCAACAAGAGCTCCGTCTACATCGGGGAGCGCCATTAATTCATTAACATTTTCCGGTTTAACCGAACCACCATACAATATTCGAATTTGCCCTGCAATACCGAAATCGAAACGATCGGTAAGCCACGACCGGATATTGATGTGGGCATCCTGTGCCTGATCCGGGGTAGCTGTTTTACCTGTGCCGATTGCCCATACAGGTTCATAGGCAACTACTACTTTATCTGCTTCTTGGTTACCTACCCCTGAGAAGCCCGCCGATAACTGTTTTTCAAGTATCTCATTCGTAAGCCCGGCTTCTCTTTCCTCCAATTTTTCTCCGATACATAGGATTGGAAGCAAATCATTTTCCAGGGCAGACTTGACCTTTAAGGAAATAAGGCTGTTTTCTTCTCCAAAAATATGCCTACGCTCTGAATGCCCGAGGATTACCCACTTGACTCCGAATTCCTTGAGCATGATAGATGATATTTCACCAGTGAAGCCGCCCTTTTGCTCAAAGTACATGTTCTGAGCTGCAAGGGACACAAGTTCACTTTCTTTAATGATTTCACCGGCTGCTGAAAGGGCAGTAAATGGAGGTGCAATCACTATCTCTCTTTCCGTCAGGTAATTCACCAAGGGTAAAAAAACTTTAAGGAAATCACGGGTCTCGGCCACGGTTTTATACATCTTCCAGTTAGCTGCTAAAACAGGTCTTCTTTTTGAAGAATTCATTTCTTGCTACACTCCTCAAGTGCCGTTATGCCCGGCAGTTTTTTTCCTTCCAAAAGGTTGAGAAACGCCCCACCACCTGTGGACATATAAGATATGTTTTCTACTTCACCGGCCCTGTGGATAGCCAGATCAGTATCTCCTCCGCCTACAATGCTGAGGGCCTGACTGCTGCCGACTGCATGCGCCAGGGCCATTGTACCCTGGCTGAAGGAATCGAGCTCAAAGGCCCCCATTGGGCCATTCCACACTATGGTTTCGGCATTGTAAAGGGCTTCACTGAAAAGGTCTGACGTTGCAGGCCCTATGTCCAATGCCATCCAATCATCAGGAATTTCCTGGGTTGGGACGATCCTGGTCTCGGCGTTTGTGTCAAGATCCTGTGCTATGACGCAGTCAACAGGAAGGTAGAATTTAATACCTTTGTCTTTTGCCTGATCAATTAAGGCCCTAGCCGTGCCTGCCAGATCTTTCTCAGTAAGAGATTTTCCTATATCAATGCCTTGCGCTGCCAGGAACGTATTGGCCATGGCCCCTCCGACTATCAGCTTATCCACCCGGTTCAGTATGTTTTTAATGGCCTCCAGCTTGCCAGATATCTTGGCCCCACCCAGAATGGCCACCAAAGGCCTGGCAGGTTCTTCCATGGCCTTTTTGAAGTATAAAAGTTCCTGCTTTATAAGAAAACCGGCTGCACATTCTTTAACCAGGCCGGGTACTCCGGTCACTGAGGCATGGGCCCGGTGCGATACCGCAAAGGCATCATTTATATATACATCAGCCATTTTTGCCAGGGCTCCCGCAAAGCCAGGGTCGTTTTTTGTTTCTCCTTGATGATATCTGAGGTTTTCAAGTAGCAGTACTTCTCCGTCTGACATGGAGTTGACCTGGTTCTCCACTTCATCTCCAATGCAGTCAGGGGCCAGAGATACCTCCCTGCCTGTCAGCTCTCCAAGACGCTTGGCCACTGGTCTCAGGCTAAATTTTTCTATCCTCTGTCCCTTTGGCCGGCCAAGATGCGAGCAGAGTATCAGCCGTGCTCCAGCCTCTATGGCGTAACGTATGCTTGGCAGGGCCGCCCTGATACGGTTGTCGTCTGTGATATTGCCGGAATCGTCCAGGGGGGTGTTGAAGTCCGTCCTCATCAGGACCCTTTGGCCTTTCAGTGGAATCTCGTCTATGTATTTGATCATTACAACATTTTCCCTTGCAAATCCCTATACCTAAATTTTTAAACCAGAGACATCTCTTCCTCTATCTGAGTGACATGCTTACCCATATATATCGAGCCGTTTCTGCCGTCAATACTCAAGAATTCACCGGAACGAATAATGCTGTCGTGTAATCGCGCAAAACCCAGATTTTCAAAGACCTGGAGTTGCTTGCAGCCCACAATGCAGTTTTTGTCCAGACGAAATGCAATAATAGCTGCATGAGATGTCTGCCCTCCCTTTGCTGTGAGCAGGCCGTCTGTTAAAGTAATTTCCTTGATATCGTCCGGGACCGTGTCTGACCGGATCAGGATCAATGGGATTTTGGGCTCCTTCTCGCGGAAGGATTTAATCTCGGAGAGGGTGAACACGGCCTTCCCTGTCACGGCCCCTCCACTCACCCCAATGCCTCTACCCAGGTAGCTGGCCTCCAATTCTGCTGAGTGTACAAAAACCTGAACGATGTGTCGCTTCTTTGTGGTCATGTTTCGGCTCTGGAGTATAAAAAGCTGGTTGCTCTCCGGGCCTTCAAAGGTAAATTCTATCTCCTGGGGGTCCCATCTTTTTCCGTAGATGAGCTCTCTGGTCATGGATAACAAGCTATTGTAAATCTCCGGAAAATTTTTCTCCAGAATCATTTCGGAATCAAGCCCCATGGCCTTTTGCTGCTTTATTGAAATCGGATATGTAGTGACCAGGCCGCTTACAATGTCATCCCCCTGGTTGCCGGTGGTGAAGTCGCCCCACAGGCTGATACTGTCTATATGGTCAGTATGGATCGGCGTAAAGGCCACGCCGCTCCCAGAGGTTTCAGCAAGATTTCCATAGGCCATGGCCTGCACTATTACAGCCGTGCCCCAATAATCAGACATTTCCATTATTTCCCTGTAATTTTTTGCTTTTTCAGACTCCCAGGATGTAAGAATCAGTCGTATGGCCATAAGGAGTTGCTCAAAAGGTTCCTTTTCCAGCTCCAGACCGTGGTCCAGCGTGGCTTGACGGTAAGCCAGGGCCAACTCTTTCATCTGGTCTCCGGTAAATTCCCTTTTCTGCTTTACTCCATACCGGCGCTTGTGATTACTAATGAGCTCGTTGAACATCTCACGGTCCAGATCAAAAGACATGGCCCATGATTGAACAAACCTGCGGTAGTTGTCCCAGGCAAACCAGGCATTACCGGTTTTTTTAGCCAGGCCTTCTATGATTTCAAGATTACTGCCCACATTTATGATTGTTGACATCATCCCCGGCATGGAAATGGCCGCTCCGCTCCTTACCGATAGGAGCAAGGGATTTGACTGGTCGCCAAATCTGCGCCCGGTTTGATGCTCTAACTCCCCAATGGCTTTCTGAAGCTGTGATCTGAATTCTCTGTATACACTGGGCAGTTTCCAGATAATCGGGTAACACCTGAACACCTCGGTTGTGACTATTACTCCTGGTGGAACCTGTACTCCCTCCTGTGCCAGGAGCACCAGGTTAAAGCCTTTATTGCCGAGGTGTATAAGGTTTTTTGTCTGTTCTTTCGGGCTGTGTATGGTACACAAAATCTGATTCGGATCATAGCTCAACATTAAGTCGAGTTCCTTGTGATCCAGTCTTTCTTTTTGCTCTCCAAGCACCTGATATACCCTGGCTATGAAGTTGTCCAGGTACTGTAGTCCAAAGGTGCGGGAGATAAGGTCTCTCAGGAACCACTCTGTTATCTGATGAATGAGCTGGGTCTCGTTTTCAGCCTCTTTTATAGCAGTCTTGTATTTTGGAAGAAGGTTGTGTTTGCCCAACTGGCGAATAATAAGAGAGATATTGTCCTGATGGGGGCTTATGTAATAGACATGGATAATGTCTTTAACCCCCTCAGACAGCCCTCTCACTACGTCCAGATACTGGGAAAAGGCAAATCGCCTGACCTCGAGGGATTTTTCCAGCAAGGCGAGATGGGTGGCGAACTTCCTGGAATACACTCCGTCTAGCTGTACGGCTCTCCAAAAGAGGCGGAGGTACCTCAGGATGCGCACAAAGATAGCCCTTGAGATGAAGGTTGAATCTATCTCAGCTATCAGCCGTTCGAAGTAAATATTGGCCAGGTTCTCCAGACGGAAACTGAGGCTAAGGGCGTCAAATTTGCGCTCATGGTAACGGCCATACATTGAAGGAATATCCACTGTTATATGCCGCTTGTGGTATATGTCCTCCCTGATTTCAAATTGCTCTTTACTGAGAATAATACCCTTAAGGACATCAAGCTGGTCCAGGATTACCTCAAGACACCGCTCCGGATCGTCGTTTACATCCAGGATCTCAAGTACCTTGTCCAGTCCCTCAAAACCCAGATTTTTGGCCTCTTCCAGATGATGACGGATTTCCTGGGTGCCGAGCTTGTACTTATGGGCCTCAAGCCTGTACATCTGGATAAGAAGTTCAACACGCCTTCTCTCTTGATAGGGGATATCAGAGACTTGACACAAAATTTGAGAGAGCCGGTCCTTTTCCAAATTCAGCAGGCTATCTACATTGTGGGTAAATCGTTTGAGATCCAGCACATCTGCCAGATACCGTATGAGCCTGTGGACATGATCCACGTGAGGGCCATGGACAGGAACCTGCTCCAGCATCTCAGGGGGCAAGAAGGGGGCCAGACCTTCCTTTTGCCTGCTGAACCAGAAGCACAGAATGGCTTCAATAAAATCGACAATGCGGTTGTTGCTCTCAACATGGCTCTGTTTTCTCAGGAAATGGATAAGTATATCCTTGCGGTGAGATATCTCATCAAGCTCTGTTGACACATCCCTCAGGAGACCCTCTGCTCCTATTTCATTGAAGTAAACCGGCAGGACCTTGGTTAACTGTTTGACTAGATTGTAAGTCGGCTCTATGTCACAGTTCAATAATCTGCTGACGTCTTTCTGAAACAGGTCTGTATCCCGGATGCATGTGCCTGCCAGCTTAAGATTTATTATAAGGGCTGACAACAGGGTGCCGCAGACACTGGTTCTTTGTTCTACAAGTTTTAACCAGACACGAATATTCTGCAGATGAGCAGGATCGCTCAAGATATGCCATTCGGCATCTACGCCCTTAATCCCAGGGGGTTGGAAGCCAAATCGGACTACCTGATTGAGAAAAAGCTCTATAAGCCTTGTGTCGTCCCTGCGGACTACTTCTGAACCCAGGGCCTCAATGCACTGAAGTGCAGTCCTTGGGAAATTGCCTACTTGCTGCTTTAGCAGCGCAAAGCTTCTGGAAAGGATCTCTTGAAGCTGCTTCAGGTCTGCAGTGCGTATAAGATACAAAAGGCTGCGGTTGATCTGTCGAAGTATTTCCTCGTGGATCGTGGACAGGCCTTCTATTTCAATAAGATGGAATGGCAGCAGAAGGTATAATCCGGCCTCTTGATTGCGGGAAGCCTGCTCTTTTGATGATACGGACGGGATTTGACACGACAAACGGCCTAGTTCCTGGACAATCTTTCTGTACTGATTCACTATATCCAGATAGCCTTGGCGCCTGGCCAGCTCCAAGACGTCTTTTTCCTTGAGAGGCGCTTTCCTTTCGATTTCCAGGTCTTCCAAAGAGGATTTGATCTGTTTATGCGAGACCGGCTCGATAAATCCCAGCGTATTTTTCAGATCTTCAGAATCCAGTTCCATGGAGAACTGTTCAATAGCGCTGTTTAGCCAGTTAACAGGGTCTTCTTGCTCAAGCCAGTACTGAGAGGTAGCTTTCTGAACTTCAACAAGAAGTCTTCCGGCTTCATCCCACAACTCTGAAGGAATTTTTTGTCCATCCAGGCGGTTGGAAAGATGCTGTATCAGGTGTGATACAGGGTGATAGCTCATGGCAACAGCCTTAATCACATGCGTATTGGATTCTTTGAGCTTGTGAAAGATATGTTCGATATCAGGCAGTATTGTCAGAAGTTTTTCAGTATCTACTTTTTGAATAATCTTTTCCAGAAAGGCCAGAAGTCCGTTTACGGCTTCGGTCTTTTGGCCATTTTCAGGGGCCTGGGAGATGACATCAGAGAAAGTGTCCAAAAGCACTCTGATGGCTTCAGGTCCCTGAGGCGAACGGCTGTAAGTAGCAAGATTCTTGAGGGCAAATGACCTCAGATCTCCGATTACGATTTCCCAGTTGCGAAATGGATGGTGCAGCTCAAAGAGGAGGCTATCAACAGCCTTAATTATGCCCTGATAATCCTTGACTGCGTCCCGGAGAACCTGGTAGCGGGAGTCAAACTCTATTTCCCGGACGGCTGTGGCCTCAAGATTTGCACGGAGGGCTTTCGATGCTATCATGTTTCTGCTACCTAAATTGGGCTATTAACTGTTAGCTATTAGTTCAATGATTATAGCTAGTTTTGCTATACTAATCCGTGATAAACCATTTTTCAAAGCTAAATCCTAATGGCTAACAGCTAATCGCTCATTAAGTGCCGTTAAAGGACCTTGTGAGCGTTCATGTGAAGGATCAGATCCAATACCCTGTTGGAGTACCCCCATTCATTGTCATACCATGACATGACCTTGATCAACTTGTCCCCAATAACCTTGGTGCATCCGCCATCCACAATAGAGGACCTTGGGTCTCCCATGAAATCTGTGGAGACCAGGGGGTCGTCTGTGTATCCAAGGAAGCGGTTGGTAGCCGCCTTAATGGCCTCGTTTATTTCGGCTACTGTGGCACGTTTTTCCACCTGGGCCACAAGATCCACTATGGAGACGTTAGGGGTGGGCACACGGACTGCCAGGCCGTCAAATTTGCCTGTAAGCTCAGGAATGACTTTGCTCACTGCTGCTGCGGCACCGGTCTTGGTGGGAATCATGTTGACAGCAGCGGCTCTGGCCCGTCTGAGGTCGCTGTGGGGAAAATCAAGCAATCTTTGATCGTTTGTATAGGCGTGTACAGTAGTAATCAGCCCGGAAACTATACCAAATCTGTCCAGTATTACTTTGGCTACAGGGGCGAGACAGTTGGTGGTGCAGGAGGCGTTAGATACGATGTGGTGACTGGCTGGATCGTAGTCGTCTTCATTGACCCCCATCACAATCGTGACGTCCTCATGCTTTGCAGGGGCTGTGATTACGACTTTTTGTGCTCCGGCCTCCAGATGCCCGCGTGCAAGATCCGCATCACTGAACCGTCCGGTAGCTTCAATTACGTATTCCACACCCATTTCCTGCCAAGGCAACTGGGATGGTTCCTTGATAGCTGTTATCCGAATATCTTTGCCGTCCACAACTATTCCCTGATCTGTGTCCTTCACATCAAGGGGGAATGTTCTCATTACAGAATCATACTTTAATATGTGAGCCAGCGTATGGGTGTTTGTCAGGTCATTTATGGCCTCAATTTCAATGGCTTCAAATTCTTTATATTGTTTAGAAGCCCTGAAAATGCTTCTTCCAATGCGTCCGAAACCGTTGATGCCGACCTTAATAGTCATGTCTGAACCTCCTAGCAGCTAATATTCAAGCATTAATTATATTGGTTAGGAACGGGAGATAAATAAGTTGAACAAAAATTAATAGGATTTTTTGTTGTATTCAAGGCGCGAGGAGCGAGCATAACGGGTTATGTGATCGACGAGCAA
>JAGGRV010000409.1 GCA_021159445.1 Deltaproteobacteria bacterium
CTGAAACACACACCACAACCAACACGCAAAGTATACGCTCGCGCATAGGCATATACTATGCGCGAGCGTATACTTTGCGTGTTGGTTGTGGTGTGTGTTTCAGTTGCGTGTTTGTTGCTATTGCTCGGCGCGGGCTTGCCTGCGGTGGTGGTGTTTGGGCACGGGCTTGTGTGACTCGGTCGGTATATACTGGGATACCGATAGAGAACGTCCGCACATTTACCACTGGTATGCCAATAGAGAGCGCTGGCACGCGCACTACTGGTATGCCAGTAAAGACCCGCGGCACTCGAAACGTTCAAGTAACTACTCAGGGGGTTGCGGGGAGGGACGCGTCTTGAAACGTGCAAGGCACTACACACGCGGGTCCATAGCCCCACGCGACTCGAAACATTCAAGGCACGTTACAGGCCGTCGACGACGCGGACACGACTCGAAACGTTCAAGGAACGAACGCCGAAACAACCGCGCGAGAGCCGGCTAAACACTGGTATACCAGTATAGAGCAGGGAAACGCACACAAGCCGACACTAAACTGGTATGCCAGTATAGAGCAGGGGAACGTGCCAGAGTCAACAAAACACTGGTAGACCAGACTAGAGCGCGGAGAGGCGGAAAAAGACAGAAAACACCGGTAGACCAGTAGAGAGCGGGGAGAGGATGGGGCACGATACTCACTCTGAAGTTTGGGGGAGGTTAAGGCACGAAACACAACACGAAGACGCCGATAGGTTAAAACACAGTGAACTACGCGAAGAACAACAGCGGTAAAAACACAGGAAAAAAGTTTGGAGGGATTATATTGTTTCTAGCTCGATTTTTATTGTGACTTTGACGCGTGCTTTCGCTCCGCACCTTGGACACTCTATTACGTCACCCTCAGATAGGATAGGCATTTCCTTGTTTGTGTAGTCGATTACTGCACCACAACGTTTACACACAAGTTTCTCAACAACAAACCCTTCCCAGTAAAGCTCCCATAGTTTAAGTTCAATGTCCTTGCCATGCACCTCGCACTTGAACGTGTCGTCAGACACAGTCACTCCACCTCCTCGATTATCTTTACCTCGCACGGTTTCCCTTCCTCGTGATAACAATAATGAAGCCTCGCTACGTATTTGCGTCCTGCAAAGAGAGGCTTCAGTTGCTGGTACAGTTGCATCGCCTGATCCTCGTCCCTAACCTCAACACGTATGAACTGCGGCTGTCTAGTGAACATTTCCTCCTCGCTAAGCAACTCCATGATTTCGAGGTAGAGCCTCATAGGCGTCACCGTGCATAATCATTGGTATACCAGTTAATATTGCTAACCTAGCGGGAGCACAGACGCGACAGCCTCGAAAAGCTTCTTGACCTCTGCGTCTGTAAGTGGTTTAGAATAGTAGCGTGCTAGTGCTATGTACCCGTGGTACGCTCCCCAGCTACCGAGCCTCAATGGGTACCCACTTGGTACTTGATAAGTTGTTCCTCCAGCCTTTTCAGCCGCTAACTCTCCATCTACATACAGCCTAACATAACTTCCATCATAGACACCGACTGCATGGTGCCAGTCCTCGGTAACTTCTTTATAAACTGTCACTTCGGCGTCATCGAAGTAAACACCGAACTGTAATTTAAGACTAGTCGCACCAAAGAACCGCAGGTACCAGCCCTTACCGTCTGGAGGTTCAGCGTAGTATGCCTTGTTAATAACTGCGTTAGTGTATGGGCCTCCGTGTGGTAGTACTGGTCGAAAAACTACCTCAACCGAGAAGGTTTCTGGGTTTAGCACTGAATTGTCAGGTACCTCAACATAGTCGTCCACACCGTCAAAGTAAAGCGCATAAACGCCGCTTTCCTGCGTCCACGTAGCGCCGTAGACCGTCCCGTGGTTATCGTACTTGCTAGAGTCGTGTGCTATGTTCCCTGAACCCTCGTAGAAAGTTAGTTCAAGTACTAGGTCATCGGGAGGCACTACCTGCGCAGTTACTTCCATGACCTCTGGCAGTAGATACAGTATATCGTCCACTGGTTTACCCACGAACGTCTTTGCCTCTAGGTCTATCCAGCCCCTGCTCCAGTACCTACCGCTAAAGGTGCGGTACTGTGTCGGGCTCCTCCTACTCGCGAGATACCTAAGCCTGTACTGCACCATACACATCACCACGTGACTTCTAGAGCCTTTACCTCGCAATAAACCGTTACATCGCTCGTGAGCACGTCCGTGACAGTAAACACCACGGACGCCTTAGTGAGTAGGCCGTACCTGTTCAAGTCCGTCCACTCGCCAGTTAAGTCCGTCGCCGTTAGCTCGACTGTTTCGCCGTTGCGTTTGTAGAGCACGAGCTTGACGGAGACACCGCTAACGGTCTGGTACCAGACCCTAAGCAACATAACGTAGTTACCTGCGTTCTCAGGCTCTATATCGATAGAATATGATGTATCTATTGGCTCGTACGCGGGGATAGTTATCTCGTGCCTCGTGTGCTGTACGTCGACGAAGCCGAACTGTGTCAGGAACGTGTAGGGGTCTGCTATCGAGACGCCCAACATCTTCGCTATGTCGACCATCGCGTCTTTGTCGAGTCCTAGCATCGCGAAGTAGTTGAAGATTGCGTTCGCGTGCTTGTTTACTGTCTCGCCCCCGTGGTGCTGGAGCACGTACCACAGGCGCTCGGCGAAGGAGACGTACTGCTGGGTCTTGGCGTACTCGTTCGGGTACCTCTCCAGCACGCGCCTGACTATCGAGAGGATGTTGCTGAACTGAACCTGGTACTCCACCACGCGCTCCTTAGCGAGGGGCTTGACATTGTCGATGACCTCGCCTATGACGTCGCCGCGCATCTTAACGTCCCACATCCTGATCCTGCCAACAGGGGACTGGTCTATGGACCTCCTACGCCTCCTCCCCATCCGAACCACCCCATTTACCTAGTTATTGTGATCTTGTACACGACACGCACCTTGTCCCCCGCCTTCGCACTTACAGGCGTCGACAGGACGTCCCTGAAGATCAGGAAAGCCGCCGACGACGGCACGAAGTCGCCGAGGGTCGGGTCGAACACCTGCGCGCTGCACATCAGCTTCGCACCTACCTCACTCACGTCCACGTTCGTGTCAACAGGGATCACGCCAGTCACGACGAAGCTCATTTCTGTGTCGCCGAACGTGACGTCCTCTATGCTGGCGTCGGCGCACCCGATCTCGGCCTCTAGCTTGTAGTCGCTGTTTGAAGGCGCGGTCGTGCCCGTGCCTATGCAGACCCTAGTCTTGAAGTCGCCCCAGTACGCATAGTCCCAGCAGTCGACCGAGTTACCCGTGACAACAATCGCTGACTGACCACTTTCCTCGGTCAAGCCTGAGACAGACTTCGTTGAGCCCTGCGCGACACTAAGAAGCACCACCTGGAAAAGCCTGATGAAGTTGTCGAGTGTCAGGTTGATCTCCTGCACGCGCCTGTCCCTAACCCTGTCACACGCGTCAAGAACCTCAACAACCAGGGTACCTGTCACGCGCGCCATACCCGATCACCTCTGTATATTGATCTGGTAAGTAACCTCGATACGGTCACCCGCGTACACGTCAAGGCCATCCGAAAGCACGTCCCTAAAGAACAAGATCCTGTTAACCTCGTACGTGTCCGCCGTCGGCACATACGTCCCAGCCTCTAGCGAGAGCCCGATCTCCCAGACCGTGGCGTTGCTAGGTATGTCGATGTAGCCCCCTATCTTGATGTAGGGCGGGGACGCAGATAGGTCAACCTCTGTCACGTCGGCCGTGCCCTCCGCAAGCTTCGCATAGAGCTTGCAGTCTGTCGGTCCTGGCGCAGTGTTGTCCGTCCCGCACTCGACATAGTACTGCTTCGGCGCAAGCGAGCAGAAGTCCCAGCAACCAGGTGCGTTACCGATCATGAACTGACACACGTCACCGTCCTCGGCCGTGAAGCTCCCCACGTACGCGTACTGCCCCTTGTTGACGCCGCCGAACAACGTCCTCAGCAGGTACAGGAAGTTGTTGAGTACGAGGTTTGCTGGCTGCTCCCTACGTTCCCTGAGCTTACCGTCGCGCGTATAAACCTCAACAATCACTTTCGACGTGATTTGGAGGCCTTTACCCATGGGGTTCACCCCACGAAAGAGAATTGTTCTAGCTAGATAAAACCTTTGTCACGGTATAGGACACGCTAACGCCTGGGCCCTGCACACTAACGCCAGGGTACCTCACGCTCCCGCTAACACCCAGTGAAGGCCCAGACACGTCCACGCGCGGGTACCTGGTCTCGTACGCTATGCTAAGCGAGGGTCCAGAGACGTTGACTCGCCACCACATATGCAGTTCCAGGCCTACGGTAAGCGACGGGCCCGACACGTCGACACGCGGGTACCTCGTTGTCGGGGACACTGATATTATTGGTCCTGAGACGTCGGCGCGCGGGTACCTGTAGGCGTAGGACACGGCTATTGAGGGGCCAGGCACCGACACCAGCCTATACACTATCGTGAGTAGCGAGACAGTAAACTTCGGGCCGGTCACGTCCGTGCGCGGGTACCTGAGCCAGGGACGTACGCGAAACCTCTTGATATATCCTAATTTATTATATTGTATATAGCTCTGCACCGACACCCTCACGTCTATGCCCGAAACGAACGCGAGCACGTGCTCAAGCGCGTCCGCAAGCTTCCTCAGGAACGTTATCTGGCTGTTCACGTCCTTCGCGGACACGTAGTCGCCGTAGCTCACGTAACGCATGTTTACTGTCTCGCTACTGAGAGCGGAGTAGTCACTCCGTAGCCACGGCCTGGACAGTACAAGTCGGTAGAACCAGTCGGTGACAGCCCTCGCGTTGTCGACCCTGTCGTTGTTGTCCTCTGGCAGGATCACGTCGATTAGGTTACGCACGCGCCTGAGCGTCTTAAGCTGAGGCGGGTCTAGCTTGGGCGGGAGCGAGTCGAAGAACTGCTTAACCACGTCCCAGGCCTCGGCGAGGATGTTGTGGTGCTGAGCGTCCACCACCTGCCCGTGCCTGACCTCACCCAACCTAGAAAGGACCTTGCGCAGTCGCTTAACGTGCTCGACAGACATCCCAAACACCTAAGGAATGTGTGTAGGGAAAAAAGAGGGGTTTTTGAGAGGGGAAAAACCTACCTAGCTAAGGGGGTTAGTACGGCACTGCGTAGCCGACGACAACGTTGATTATCTCGTCGAGGATCGCTGGGTCTGCGCCGTAGGCCGTCACAAAGTAGCTCTTGAGGCCGCTCGCGACCTTGGAAGCCGCCTCTCCGCCAGTCCTGCTAACGTGCTTGTACAGCTTCCTGGCGAAGGCCAGGTACAGAGCCTTCATCGTACCCGTGACACCGTACTTGTCCAGTATCGGCCTAACAAGGTCGTCTATGCCTGCGAACGTGATGAGACCCTCCTGAGCCCTCTCGATCGCCAGGTCCTTAACGTCGGTGAACCTGGTGCTGACGACGGTCGGGTTGAACTTGACCTCGTACTTCCTAATCCTGTCTATACCCTTCCTGTACATGGGCATACCCTACGACCCCCCAAACCTCTTTTCTTCGGTAAAGACCTAACCAAAGAGATTATTTATCCAAGAGTCGCAACGCACATTATGGAGGTGTTGACTATGTCGGGTTCTTCCCCAGACACGAGAAAGAACGGTTCCAAACCCGAACACGACATGAAGCTGCTGCAGTACATCACGTTCGCGCTCCGCGAACTCGAGATAGTAAACAAGTTCTTCCTGTACAGGACACGCAGGATAGCGCAGGCCGGGCTCCCGATCGTGGCAAGCACGTACATGTTCAGGGACGGCCCGAGCGTTTACCTTGTGTGCGCACTGCACTGTTTCCCGAGCAACGAGTCGCTCGCGCAGGTGATGAAGGAACTTGCCAAGCTCGAGCGCGTCGACAGGTACAGGATAAAGAAAGAACTTAACTTGGAAGAATTCGAGGAATATCTTTCGGAGGTGGAAGAGGATGGCGGTTGAGGCATATACCGTGATCCTCCCCAAGCCAGTCGCGGAGAAGCTGAAGCAGATAGCGGACAGGTACGGGCTAACAATAAACGATGTCTTCGCTATGGCGATTAAGGAGTTGCTGGAGAAAGAGGAGAAAAGAGAGGGAAAGAGGAGGGGGGTTAGGGCATGAGGTTCCTTGATTATTTACAGAACCTTTTGATGGACATTGAAGACCCCAGGATACGTGGCGAGATCCTGAGGACGGCGACAATGGTGTTCTACGCGTGGGAGTCGGGCACGATGAAGGATGAGGACTTCAAGAAGGCCCTGTACGAGATCGTCCTCGCCGTCCTCGAAGAGGCACACCCCGACTGGCCCGACGAAGAGCTCAGGGAACGCGCGAAACAGTTCGCGGAGGAACTATATCGAAAAGCACGTCTCGAGACAATGTTCCGTAGGATGCGCACGCGCTTCGGCCCGTTCTAGGGAGGTGGCACGCGCATGGACGCGTCGACGTACTACCTAATCGCGGCTTTTTCCTCCGCAACAACCCTCGTGATCCTGATCGCTAAGCTTGTATACGCGTTGCTTAAGCGACTCAGCGACATCGAAAAGAGGTTGCTGAGGCTCGAGACGATGCTTAACGACCTCCGACACGTCGTGGACTCCCTACTCGAAAGAGTTATCCGACTCGACGACAGAATAAACGGTAGGGACGAGGGGGGTAGGGAGAAATGAACCTGGTGGAGACAATCTTCACCAACCCTAAGATAATCGTTTGGGCAGTGCTGTGGTTCAGCCTAGGTTTCGGCTTCGGCAGGGTAATGAAGAAGGTGGATCAGTACCTGGTGCACAGGCTCCAGATAGACAAGACGAAGACAGTAAACAAGGTGCTTCTTTGGATACTCGACGCACTGCACCACTTCCAGCTGGGCCTCTTGCTCATGGCCCTGTCCTGGGACGCGGCAATGGCCCTCGACTACACGGGGCTGGCAGTGTTCCTGTTCGGGTTCGGCCTAGTCGCCGACGACGCAGAGGACTGGAGAGAATACGTCAAAACCTTCTACCAGTACAGGAAACTCCTAGAAATGCTGGCGCAGGCAACCAAGTAGACACCGAACGAAAGAGACAGAAAAAACCTCTTTCGCCCGCGAACCCACCAAAAAATAAAAACCCTTATTTTTTACTATAACCACTCAACTCCCTGACAACCCTCGCAAGCTCCTCCACGTCCTCGTCGCTAAGACCTTCGGCAAGGCGACAGAGACAGTCAACAATTTCTTCTATGCGAGACCTGCGCTTAAAGATAGAGAAGAATTTGGAGATCATGAACCACCACCTCTAATACTTGACCTCGAACCCGAGGAACCTGGCCAAGATCCTCTTGTAGACCTCCTTGACAGCACTGTTCAGGAACGTCTTGCTCTCGACATCCCTGTAGCTCAGGAACTCGTACGCTGCGTCAATAACGATGTCTGCGTCAACCTTGAGACGCTCCTCGATCTGCCCGCAGATCTCTTTCAAGCGCTGAAGCTGGCGCTCGACCTCACCGTTCTGCCTACCCTCGTCGACAAGCTGCTTAAGAACCTGAACTGAGAACGCTAGCTTCAACATGTACCATGCTGCCCTATCAAGTTCCTTTGCGTCTACCTGTGGCTTCGCGTTCTTGTGTTCCATGTAGAACTGTATCAGAAACTGAACCACCTGATCAAAAGACATACCGAGCTCCTTCTTCAGGGTCTCCAACTGCGCATGTGTCTTCTTGCTTACCTTTATTGTGGTATACCCGTTGGCTACCATCTTGCTCACCCGAGTATACTTTTGGTATACCAATATATAAAGGTTTTGTGCGGAGGTGCGCAAGGACACGAAACTCAGTGTGTAGATGCTACTTGGTTCGGGCACAGAACATTTCGTGAAGAGGAATCGTGGTTAGGGCATATCGGTAATTCGCGGTTGGTGCACGGCTGAACGTGTGAGGCCTCGCTGTGGTTAAGGCACGAAGTGTTCCGTGAAGCACACCTTTGGTTTGGGCACGAGCACGAGCGTGAGGACCTCAAACTGGTTGAGGCACAGGTACTAACGTGTGGCTTCCACATGGTTGAGGCACGAAACAGCTTGTGAGGCAGCAGAGCGGTTGATACACGCCTCCCTCGTGAGAAGGCCCCAGGGTTTTGTGCACGCCTTGCCACGTGCAGAGCAAGCTCGGTTAGTCCACGAACTTTGCCGTGAGGCCAAAGGTCAGTTGAGACACAGTGTTCAGTGCGAAGCGCGGGAATGGTTGTTGCACAATTTCCTGCGTGAAGAAACGAGTCGGTTAAGGCACGAAGCTGAATGCGAAGCCTCCTTCCAGTTGCGGCACGTAATGTTCCGTGAAGGCTTACATTGGTTGGGCCACACATAGGCACGTGTAGGTCATCCCAGGTTGCAACACAGGCTTTGCTACGAGGCAAGAGGTCGGTTAAGGCACACTCCGAGACGCGAGAGCATGATACGGTTAAGTCACGTAACACAACATGAAGTGTAGCCTCGGTTGAGACACAATCACAAACGTGAGGGAAGACAATGGTTAAGGCACGAGATACTTTGTGAAGATGGTTGACGGTTGCTACACGAGGAACATCGTGATATATATCGACGGTTAGGTGAGAAAATAGTGTTTTAGGCGTCATTGAACATCGGCCTCCAGTTCTTGTTCCTGTCCACCATAGGCGGGTGATAGAGCTTGCGGAAGCCATACTCCACGATATACGGCTTCTTGTACGGTAGCCCCAACACCCTATGGTAGATCTCGTAGTAGTGGCTCAGGAACATTTTAACCACCTTCCTGAGCGCTCGCAAGTACAGGTGCGCCCTGCTGCGCGGCGGCTCACTGTTCACGAACCTCATAAGGTGCACGTAGTAGTTGCCTAGCCCCAACTTCTTGAGCGTGTCGAGGACGTTGCCTCCGTTCCTGTACGCCTCCACCACCTTCTCGATCAAGTCATCAGCGTTTAGGCCAACGATCTCCCTGAAGAAGTACCTTATGCGCTCCTCGGCGGTCATCTTGGCCTTCCTCTCCTCTTCCTCCCTGAACTTCCTGTACTGTTCGTAGTACCAGCCCTTGGCCCTGATAAGCGACTGCCCGATCACATACGCCACCCACTTCGCCTTCTTGTTGTACTTGTTCGGGTTGTTGAACCTCTCACGGTAGTACTCAGGCGGTGCAACGCCACAGTGCGTCCAGAGCCCTGCAATGCTGTCGAACTTCCTCGCGGGCACAATCCCTATCAAGATCCCTGCGTAACAGACGCTAACGCCCCTGATCTTCGTCAGATATGGCACGACAGGGTGCATCTCGGCGACTTCCTCGATCTCCTCTTTTATCTGCTCCTTCTTTTCCTCAAGCTCCTTGATGAAGGCGTCGATCCTGTCGACGGGGACACCCTGCTCGTAAAGCGCCCACGACATCTGCTTGAGCCCGCCGACGGTGTTGTTGATCTTGTAGTACAGGTGCGCCAACTGCTTCAGCTGCTTCTCGACCTCCTCCACCTCTTTCGCCACTTTCTTCTCGGAGGCGGTCTCGCCCGCCATAGGCGACACCGATATACACGCTATATTTCGCCAATATATACCTTGCTCAAAGCCAAAGAAAGAGACAGAAAACAACTCTTTACCACCAAAGAAACGCGCAATTAAACATGACAAATACCGACGACCAAAAAAGAAAAAGAAGGAATTTTCGAGGGAGGTAAGCTACTGCTCAGCAAGGAGATAACCGACGTCGTTCTCGAGCTTCTCTATGTCGCTTTCTAGGTGCGTTATCCTTGTCTCGTGATCGTTGATGCTCCTCCAAAGCTCCTCAAGCTCGTAGGTGATGTTCTTTATCTGCACCTTGAGCTTCTCAAGCTCGTTCTCGAGCCTCTTTATTTCGTCGACTGCAACTGTCTTTAGCACCTTAGCGAGCACCTTTGCGACCTCCTTCTCTGTGCCCTCGAGGGTTATTACCACGTTCCCGACCTTGACCCTGCACCTCATGGTCTCACCGTGTATATGTTTTGTATATTGGGTATATATAAGTTTAGGCTATGTCATCGATGCGTCGGCCCCTGTGCAGAAAGCTCAGGAACCTGTAATAGACCCAGCCCTTGCTGATGTTGTCGTACTCGTCCAGGCGCAGGAACCGGAACTCGCCGATAGGGACGTAGTATGCGGCTATGTAGAACTCGGCCCCCGCCCTCTCAGCAATCATTTTGTAGCCTTTGAACCGTCTCTCACTAATCGTGACGCTCTGCTTGTCGGTGCGGTACTTCACCTCGAACATCAGGACACGACCCTTCTTGATGGCCAAGAGGTCAGGGTATATCGTTGCACTATAGCCTCGGCCGCTACCGCGAACCCTCATGCAGAAGTATCCTTTCTCGCTGAGCATCCGCCACAGGATATACTCGCACTCCGAACCTATGATCTGGGGAACTATTCCCATAAGGAATGGGAGGCAGTAAACAGACAAAAACTTATTGGTTATGAGCTGAGGACAAGAACCGCCTTGCCTGGACGTAGCTTCCTCTGCTCCGACGTCGGAATAAGCACGGCCCAGCGCTCGTACTCCTTACCCCTCCAGCGCTTGACGCTTTTTATGACCCTGACCTCGACCTCGACGTCTCCCTGCACTAACTTAGCCTTGCCCTCCTTGAGCTTACCATACTCGCTCTTCGGGATCACTACCTCCATCCTCCTGTACTCGTAGACCTTGCGACCACGCTTCACGCGCTGGACACGCTCAACTACGTTTACCTTAATGTTTACTGTCTCAGCCTTTGGCAATTCAGTGTTAATGACCTCGCACTCGTCGATGACGCGCTCGCTCGCTATCCATCCCCTGTCGACGACGTCCTCGCTGTCCGCAGCCTCCAACTCCTCAAGCGACGGCTCCACAGCAGGCAGTATACCACTGAACCCTAGCTGCTCCCTGACCCTGCACTTGAGAGTCACTTTCTCACTGTCCCTCCTCAGGTGCACTATGATATAGTCCCTGTGGTCCTCGACCTTCTCTATGTCGGCGACGTACTCCTGTGTTTCACTGATGAGATCGATCGTTGTCAGCACCTTCCTCCTCTTGACCTCGTCGACCTTCTCTCCCTTCAGCGCGTGCCTCGCTTCCTCCCTCCAGTCCTTGTTCTCTGCCTCGCTCTGCACCTCCACCTCTTCTGTTTTCTCCTGTTTTTCTGTCTCCTTTTCTGCCTCCTTAGCGAGCTCCTCAAGCTTCTTCATGAGGTCCTTGACCTTATTCAGGTACTGTTCCGCCTCGCTCGCGAGTTCCTCCCTGTCCTCCTGTAGAGCGAAGAACATGATCTCGGCAGCGTCGCACATGAACAGCTCCAGCTGCCTCCTTGCCTCTTCGATTCGTTCCTTCCTTAGCTCGGGGTCCCTCGGGAGACGCCTCGGAACAATGTCCTCGACGAGCTTACCGCCGAACTTCCTCCACCACTGCAGACGCATCTCGACCTCACGAACCCTGTCAACATCAACTTCAAGCCTTGCAACAGGCTTGAAGAATCGCCAAACCCTACCTTTATCATCAGTCTTCTCCCACCACTTACAGAGAAGTATCTCTGTTTCGGTAACTACAACTGCAATGTCAAAGACAGAGACGTCGACACCTGCGCGCTGAGCCTCAGCGACAACGTCATGAATGAAGTTCCTGAGGACAGTCCACTTCGACGGCGGAACCTTAACATCTTCGAGATCCTGCCTCCACCACCAGGCCTTCTTTCCCTTCTTAACTCTACAGACCCTTACATCGCCAAGGAAGAAAATCGCAATGCCTTCGTCCTCCCTAACCTCGTTAGGGTTCCACATGTGCCTCACGTCTGGGCCCCTAATCCTAACCACCTTCTCGCTCGCCATCCCGACCACCGAGATGTTTTCTGTCTCGCGGGTTTATATATTTTTTCTATGGACAGACCTATACACTCGTCCGATACAGGAACCGACACGGGAAAGAGGCTGGAAAGAGGAACCAGAAACCTCTTTCGATGGGCAACTACCAAAAAAGAAAGGGGGTTACTTCGGCGGGAGAAACAGTTCCTTACGCTCCCAAACAGTTTCCTCAATAATTAGCGTAAGGAACTTGATGCAAGACTCAGGCCCGCGCTCAACAATCGCGTACCTCACCGTGTAGCTGACGCCACCGTTAACTATAGTTAACTCGGCGGTTAACCCTGCACTAGTTAGGGGCTCAGGCTCGTGCTTAAACACTAGCGTAACCTTGTGGCAAACATCCCTCTTCTTTATTACTTTCTCCGCCCTGTCAGCAACGCGCCTAAGATAGTTAATGCAGTCGATAGGAGTCCCCTGGAAGATGACAGGGTACTCGCTTTCCTCGATGTAGCCTCCCTTCATCACTGTACGGCGCCTGCGCCAGATCCTTCTCCTGCGCTCACAAAACTCAAAGCAAATAATATGTTGAGATTTGGGAAGGTTAGAGCTCATGCCCCTCCACCACCTTACTCCTTGTAAGGTATTTCTCCCACTCCTCAGCGGGGATCTCCTTTATCGAGATCCTGCCTGGTACCTCCGCTGAGCCCCTGTATATGTCGACCCTGTAGACCTTGCCGCCGCACTTCACAACCATGAAGTCGTCGCCCTCAAGCACTACGGCATTGTTCGGTATCCAAAGCTCGTACTCTGATAACCAGCCATACCTCACTGTTTCGTAACGACCGACGATCGCAACCACTGGCCTGACAGTGACAGATGGTGGAACGTACCTTATTCCCTTGTAATGACCATACCCGCCAGAAGTAAACTCGACAGTCCTGTGCTTCTCTGGCTCTGTCTCTAGGTCAGCGACCATGAACACCGCCTTCCCTTCCTGTAGCATCTTTAGCAGTGTAGCGACATCGAGCTCCTTACCAGGCCTCCCTAGAAGCTGTAGGAATAGGACAGCATCTCCTGGCTCGAGAGTGATAGGCGCTCTGTTTACCTCGATCTTGACGCCAAGCAACTGACTAAGGACACTAGCAGTCGAAGGATGACCTACACACGACTTTATCTCGTAACCACATGCCTGGTAGATCTTGATGAGCTCCCTTGCTTCCTCAACAGTCACTACCTCGAACTGCACCCTGAACCTCTGGAGCTCCTTGACAGGCAGCATGCCAGGACTAAACGTCGACGCTATCCACAACACCCTCTTTCTCTGCTCGCTCATGCCGACCACCGTGTATAGACTGTGTATTTTGGTGTATATATGTTTTGTGTCTCGGTTTATTGCTGCGTGTAGTCTGTAATTGTCCTGTCGCTTTGCTCTCTGCAGAGCGCGCGCCAGGGGCAGTACTTGCATTCCCAGTCGGCTTTGGGCTCGGGCTTGGGCGGTTCCTGTTCCTCGACTGCACGCGCTATGTCCAGCGCCTTGTTTACTGTCTCCCTGTACATGGCTTCGTTGTACTCGACCCTCAGGGCCTCGATCCTGAGCTTGGTGTTGCCTGTGTCGAAGATGACTAGCCAGCCGTGGACGGGGACGCTAGGTTTCTGGATCTGCATGAACATGCCCAAGTAGGTGTTAAGTTGCACCACGTACATGTCTTTGAGGTCTGGGTTCTTGGCGGCGCTACGGGAGAACTTGAGCTCGATCAGGTGAACCTCGTCGTCGACTTCGACCAGCAGGTCGACCCTGCCCTTAAGCGTCCAGACATCGTTGAGAGGCACCTGCATGTCGACCTCGGCAAGGACGTTCCTCAACTCCTTAAACTCGTCTTTGTAGCTCGCCAGCAGCGCCTGGAACCCGAGGTGGCAGAGCCTGCCGACTATCATGTGCGTAGTCGGGGGCGGGTTCGCGCAGAACAGTATGTTGTAGTAGGCCTTCCTCGCGCAGCCTGTCAAGTCCGTTACGTATATGTCTGTTCTCGCGCGCGAGTGGTTGTCGAGAAAAAGTATGCGTTTAAACACGCGCGCCCAGTCGACTTTAGGCGCGGCGTTCTCTCTGCTCATACCTACTCAAGCCCCAGTGCGCGCTTATATAGCTGTAGGTACTCCCTGAACTCTTTCTCGGGCAGCCTCTCTCCCTTGACCCTGTACGTGTAGCGTACGCGTCCGTCCTGGGTCTCGGTGCGTGTACAGGTTATTGTCAGCTTGAACCCTGCGAGGCTCTTGGAACCCGTGATCTTCAGCAGTCGCGCAAGCTCCCTAGCCAGCGACGTGTGCCTGACTATGAGGGTCCTGAAGTCGTTTTCGTCGAGGTCGAACACGTCGTACATGGGCCTCTCGTTCCTGAACCTGTCGATGGTCTTGCCAGCGTAGGCCACGACTATGATCGTCTTCATCTTCCCTATCGGCGGCCTAAGCACTGGGAAGTTGGGCCTGGGGTATTTCAGCCTTTCCTCGTCGAGCCTGAACGTCTCGACAAGCTCCCTCAGCTCGTCGACCTGGGGCTGGTTCTCGTTAGGGGTCTCGGGCACGGACATAGTCAGCCACCGATAGAGTGTGTATGTAAGTTGTATAGAACTGTGTTAGTACCTTCTACACACAAACACATAGGAAATGTATAGACAGTGTCTGGGGGAGGGGCATGACCAGGAAAGAGTATACAACAATATTGATTAGTAAAGAAGACCGTGACCTGCTCAAGAGGTACAGGGAGGCGGGTAGGTGGCGCGGGATCGCCGAAATGGTCGTCGACGTAATAAACCGGACAGGGTGCAAAGAAGACGAGCTACCTCAGTGGTACGGGCCCAGGTGCCCACACTGCGAAGGTCCATTATCGCAAAAGTTCGCCAGCGCAAGGCTCGTGTGTCTACGTTGCGGGAGGGAGTACGAGCTCAGGGAGGTTAAGCCCGTGCGATACAGTAAACAGGGCGGTGGCTAGCACATGGTTTACTGCCCCCTGTGCGGGAAGAAACTCGAGGGTTTGGCCTGGAGACTGCGCGTGTGTAAAGCCTGTAAAGTGATCTATACCGTCCTCGAGGACTCGGAGTATGGCGACCTCTACTGCGTCGCGAAAGTCGCCGACCTCGAGAAACTAGAGCTCGAAGACATCATCGACGCGCTCAAGAAACTCGCGGACGAGGTCAAGGCAGACGACGCCTGGAGCCAACTCGCTAAGGCTCTCGGGCAGTGGCTTGAGAGGTACCTGCTTAGCCTGAGCGGAGGCGGAGACAGTAAACAAGAGGGAACAGAGACGCGTTAAATATTCATTATTTTATTGTTTAGTTTAGTCGGCGGGGGTGTTGGCCGCGGATGCCCCCCCGCAAGGGGGCGTAGAAGCGGCCGAACCCGCCAGACACCTGTGTATAAACCTTATATTTCTGATATATATACAGTTTCGGCGGGGCCCCGATGAGCAGGTGACACTCCGCCTAGCTGTGACAGGCCTGGTTCCGTGGGGTTCCGCTTGGGGTGCTAGGCCCCCGAGCCCTGCCGAGTTCCCTCTCCGCACCCGCGAGGGGCCCACCAACACCTATCGCGAGGGACAGGACATGTACCTGTTCGTCCTGGACAAAGACTGCGTCTGGCTGAAGAAGAAGCTCGAGGTTAGGCTCAGGTTCCTCCCTGCTAAAGTCATCGAGGCACGGTACAAGCCCGACTGGCTCATACACAAGTGGCTCAACTCCGTGGCGGACAGGTACGAGAAAGTGTTCCTCGTCACCGCCGACGAAGACTTCGAGGTCCTCTACCAAGACAAAAGGTACGTCGTGATCTCGATCAGGCCAGTAAAGAACAGGGTCTCGCAGAGGGGCAAGCCCATACGCAGGTACGGCGAAGAAGCGATAACACTGATCCTGAAGCGTCTGCACGAGGTGCTTGAGAAATAGGTTTTGTTTTTTAGGGTAGGTTCTTTACGAGTTCGTTCGCTATCTGTAACAGCCTCCTAAGCAGTGGATACGTTATGTCGAGCGGTGCGGCCTTGAGGAAGGTTCTCGCTTTCTGGACAACGGCTTTATGGACCTCGGGGTAGATCGTTTTCGGGACTAGGATGACTGCGTGTACTTCGTGTACGTCTGTGTGTTTTCGTTTTCTGTAGACGCCGTACCTGTACTTCACGAGTTTGTCGACCCATTCCTCGATGTAGCGTGTTGTCTCGCCAGTCTTTATCTCGACTGCTAGTAGCTCGTACCTTTTCGGTTTCCACGCGAGGTTCTCGTACTTTATGAGTAGGTCGACGGAGAAACGCCGCCCCTCGTAAACGACCTCCTCCTCTTCCTTGACGTACACGACGTCGCCGACTGTGTCGAGGATGCGCCAGTGCCTGCCTTCGCGTCTTGCGAAGTGTTTCAGGAGCAGTAGGAAGTCGCGCGGGAAGTGCTTTATCGAGAGCTTGATGAGGTCGTGAAGGATTGTCTTGGGTAAAAAAGGTGGTGTTTGGGAGGCCATCACTTCTCGACCTCGTCCCTGAGGTCCCTAACCTCGTCCTTTACCTCGTTCAGTTCCTCCCTGAGCTCCTTGACCTCTGTGCTCAGCTTCGCGAGCTGTTTCCTCAGCTCCGCGATCTCTGTCAGCACCTTCTGCATTTTCTCCATCAGTGCCTCGATCGGTGCCAGGCAGCCCTCCTTGAAGTCTGCGATGGTCTTTTCGTAGGCGTCGAAGTAGCTCTGGACGTCGCTCTCGAGCTTCTTGACGCGCCTGTCAAGCTCTACGATCTTCTTAATGACTGTGTTCTCGATGAAGTCGAGTAGTTCGGATGCCATCACTCCATCCCCTCCAGCATTCTCTTCCACTTCTCGATGCGCGCCCTAATCTCTTCGAGCTCTTTCACCGCCTCTTTTTCCTCTTTTTCAGCTTCTCCACCGCTCTCTTCTTCGGCCGCTTCCTCGGGCTTCTCCGCCTCTTTAACCTCTTTCTCTGGCTCCGCCGCCTCCTTTATTTCCTCCTTGGTTTCTGCCTCGCTTTCTTGCTCTGCCTCCCTCTTTTCCTCGGCTTTCTCACCTATTGCGCTCAGGATCTCGGCGACTTCCTCGTCTATTGCTTCCTCTTTCGGCTCCTCCTCCTCGATCTCGACCATGGGTATCACCGCGAACGGCCGGCCGTCGCTGCCCTTTATCACGACGATGTCGACGATCTGTCCCGCGAACCTCATCCTCAGCAGCGAACTCCTGTAGCCCCTTGGCAGGAACATCCTTATCGGTGGAGAGTTGTCGATGCTCTGTATCATTCCGTTCTCGAGAACCATGTACCTCTTTGCAAGCTGCTTGAGGTGTTCCTTGACGTCTTCGTCCACGATCTCTATCCCTGTTATGACGTAGTCTTCGGACATGGTCACGCGCACGCGCGGGACCTTGTTCTTTCTGACAAGCTCTACGACGCGCATTATTTCGGGCACTGTGAACGCCGAGACAACTTCTGTCCCTACGACTTTCCTCTCCTGACTGAAGTACTTGATCGTGTACCTGTTCGCTATTGTCGCGACGTAGTCCAGTATAATCCAGTGCTCGACTATCTGCGCACCCCTCCTTTCCTCACGCTCTATATACTCCTTTAATCCCTCGACGAATTCACTCATTCTCTTCCTCACCTCCAACAACCTTCTTGTCTAGCCCAAGCTTCTTTAGCCTGGGGAGAACAACGTGCTCGTAGTAGTACCTTACCGCCTCGTCGACGACGTCGGATTTCTTCACGCTCTTCACCTCGCCGTACTCGAGGAAGTTAGCTGCCTCAATCAGCCGCACCATCTCGTCAATAAGGCGCTTCGTCTCTTTCCTCACTACAATATATGTGTAGGGCTTCTCGGGCATTCCCACCACCTCCGCACAATACCAAAACTGCATTAACTAATAAACTTTTTGTATGGTACACACGTAACAAACCGCTTCACAGCGTTTGGTATGTTTGGTAAGTACCGAAGCGGGCCGTTTAGTGGCGGTCTAAATTAATTTTAAATTAATTTGTTCCGCCACGCTAAGCAGGGCTACGGTACACACCAAATACACAACATGTTTGATATTGCTTGCGCGCACCAAAAATATTGTTGCTTTGGTATGTACTGTAGCGGGCCGTAGGGTGGCGGTCTAAATTAATTTTAAATTAATTTGTTCCGCCACTGAACGGCCGACTTTGGTACGCACCAAAAACACTAAATTTTTGGTGCGAGGGCCCTCGGCAAAACGCGCCTGAACGCTGCCACGGCGTTCTGCAGTCCACGAACCTGTTCTATCTCGCAGTACTTCTCTATGTAGCTCCTGAAGAACTTGTGCGTCGCCTCGTACGCGCGTGCATCAAGCATTACGATAATGTGAGGCTTGCTGTGTACGCGAATGAACCTGAAGTAGGCCTGCACGTTCTGCGCCTGGCAAAGCAACTTGTTGAAGTCGGTGATGGGTGTCGAGAAAACTGTTGAGGCAGCGTCCTCGATGGCGGGGTGGAGCATCCTGAGCGGGTCGTGGTGTTGGAAGTCGCAGATCACGACGTCGCGGTCGAGCGAGAGTCCGCGGAACAGTTTGTTTCCAGGTACAATAATGACTACGTTGTGGTCGCGGGCCTTTCTGTAGTCGCCTCCCCAGTACGCGTCGATGCCTCTGCCGAGCAGGTAGTACCCGATTTTGTCGGCGAACTCGTTCTTTCGTGTCACTATACCGACTGTAAGCCCGTGCAGAACCGATTCCTCTGCAATGTCACCTATTGCCTGAAGATACTGCCTAAACCACTCACCCATCCTGTCCTCAACAAGCCTCTCGATGTTATAGATGATGAATTGTTTCGCAACGTTACGCGTCCTCACCTCGTAGTACCTAGGTATGTACCTGAACTGTAGGAGCGACTCGAAAGGCTTCTTCCATGTCGCGCTCAGGAACACAATGAGCGGCGCTTTAAGCACCGAAATCCTGAACCAGTACCGCCTCGTCGACGGGTCGTAGTACCACTTCTTAACTATGTGTTTAGCTATTTCCTTATCTATCTCGTCACCTTCCTCCAACATCTTGTTTACCGTCTCTTCGTCTATGCTAAAGTTGCTTAGGCTATTGATAAGTTCCTCCGCCTCGTCAACAATGATCACGTCTGGCCTAGTAACTGCGTTAACGAGCGGGAGAAGAAGGTGTGTCGTAACGATTACGCCTCCGCGCAAGGAAAAAGCAATGAGTTCCCTGATCTGCTTAACGAACGGGCACTCGCTGCATGTGCCAGCCCTCTTAAACTCGAGGCATTTCCGCACGTACCTAAGCCAGTCCTCGGTGTCGACACCCTTGAGTGGGCAATTCTCGAGTTCATCTTTTGCAACGAACTCGAAGGCCCTCATGCCGCGGTTCATGATTTCTATATATGCCCACTTCCGGAGCTGGCGCCTCGGTTCGCAAAAGATCACTACACTATTAAATTTATGTAATAAGGAAATTATTGAGCGTGTTTTGCCAGAGCCAGGCAGCCCCTGCACTATAGCTACAAGCTTAGTCCTCTTTCTCTCATGCAAAGTCTTAGCTATGTGTTCGAGCTTCGGCAACTCACTTACGCTTGGCATTTAACCACCTCCAGAACCTCATAACCTCCAGCTTCACCTTCCCGAAGCGCGAAAGCAGAAGCGTCACGAAGTTGTGGTCGCAGTCGAGCCTCGTACAGAGTCCGACGCGCTTCAGCACGCACGCGCCCCTGTGGTCAAGGCCCCAGTAACAGTAGCGCCAGCCCTGCGTCACGGCGGGCCTCGTGTTCGCAGGGTCCTCACCCTGGACGTCCCAGAGAAACTCCGCGAACTCCTCCACGTGCCTCGAGTCAGCGTTGATCATCCTGAGCGCCGCACCGAGGTTGTATTCGACTATGCCCCATGTCGACCGGCAGTGCTTCACGTCGCTACTCGTCCTGTAGTCCCTGTACGGTACTATCCATTTCTTCTCCTTAAGTAGAGACTTCAGAACCCTGTAATAACCTTCGCAACCGAGCCTCTTAGCGATGTACATCAGGCACGCGACAGCCTCGACCCAGGACCTCCACGAAACGCCGCCGACAGTAGCGATTTCTCCTTTCGGCGCAAGCGACCCGTTTACTGTGTGCCTTTCCTCAGCCGCGGCGTAGAGGACCTCGATCCCGAACGACCTAAACACCCACTCGACCTCCCTCAACGTAGCGAGACCCTCGAAAGGCCACGGCGCGTCAGGGTGCTTCCTGTACCTAAACACCTTACCCTCTGCACGTAATGCGCTGGGCGCCGCTATGACGTACCCGAACGTCTTAACGTCGTATGGGTACCTGAAACGTAGCCTGGCACCGAGCTCGTCAGAACCCGCCTTCAACACCACGTGGACACCACCGCTCGCGGTGAACTCCACGTAGGCGCCTTCGCGTGCGAGCAGGTTCCACAGGCTCTCGAAACGCTTCACAGGCACCTTCTCGGCGTCGAAGTCGAAGATCACGAGGTAGTTAGGGCCTCCAGGCAGTCCGTAGGCAAAGGCCCTGCCGCTACGTATGTTCTCGACGGCCCTCTCAGTCACAGACCTCCAAACAGCAAGGTTCGTCTCGGTAGGCTCGTACCTTATGCCCTTGGGGAGTATAGGCGCCTTCGCCTCGTCCAGGGTCTTTCCCCTGCCTCTGACGCTAAGTATATAAAAACCGCCCTCAAACAGTTTCTCGACTACCCAACGCAGGCTTACCTGACCCATCCTCCCAACCCCCCGCACCCACTTCCTAAGCCAAGACAATACACAATAAACAAAATAAAATGTTTAAGCGCAGACACTATATGAAATGGCACTACGCCTTCATAGTAGGGTTCCTAGTGGCTAGGGTCCTTGAGAATGAGCTTAGGGACTACCTAAACGGCTTGTTTTCTGTCTTGAACTGGGAGGCGTGTTCCGACCCCGACGAGGTTCTTCTCTCCTTCTTTCTTTCGGTTCTAGAGGACTGGGCGGGGGTGGATGTGTCGTGAGCGTGTATGAGAGGGAGGTTCGGGCCGTTGCGGAGGCCCTTAGGGAGTGGCTTGGTGACAGTAAAAAGGCGTTGGCGGTGGCTTTAGCGGTTGTGCTTGGGCACGAGTTCGGCGAGGGAGACGCGTACGCTGGGTTCGTCCTTAGGCGCGTGCCCCAAATCGTCTGGGCCGCGATTAAGATAGTGAAGGAGGCTGGTGTCGACGTCGGCGACATAGAGAAGTTCGCGAACAGGATAGGGTACGTCACCGCAGGATACGCAGCCGTACGACTGTCGAAGAGGATACTCGAAGCCGAGAACGTGCCTAAGAGCGTAAGGGACAGGGTAAGGGAAATCCTCCTAGCCCGCAAATTCTAACCTTCGGAAACAAACACATATATTTTCAATAATATTGAGTATATATTGAGGTGGTGCATGTGGCCCTGGTCGACTATATCGAGAGGCAGGTAAGGAAAGAGAGGGCGGAACTGCTCGCAGGGCGGCTAGTCGCTGAGCTTAGGAGAATAGCGCAGACGGTGAACGCCGAGCTCAAGAACATGAGCGAGGACGAGCGTAGCGAGTTCCTAGCTTCTCTCGCGGAGAAACTAGGTGGAGACACAGAAGCTGACAAGATAATCAAGAAGCTGTTCGAAGTCCTCGACTACGTGCTTAGGAGGTGAGTCGGTGTGGTCAAGTACCTTCTCCTTGGTGTCTCTGCTTTGTCAGGCGTCGTCGGCGTCGAGTTCAAGGGCACGATAAAGAAGTCGCTGTTCGAGGACGTCGTTGACGCTCTTAGGGAGGGTAGGGACATCACGAAGGAAGTTTCAAGAATCTACAAGGAGGTTAACGTAACACTGCACGAGCTGGTGCCAATGGGTTCGACGGTTGCACGTGCACTGAAGGATGACAAAGTCGTAGCGTATGCTGTCATTAGCAAGGCTGTTTCGGTGCATATCGTCATAGCGTCAATCTACAGTGAAAAGAGGACGGTTGTGGTTATTACGCCAGGGGCACCGAACGATGCCTACGTCCTAAAGGCGTTAGAAACTGTCATGCACCGCCTGGTACCAGGGAGCACTGTCGAGGTCTTTGTCGCTGGCTGGCGCAGATACGCAAAGCTGGACGAAGTGATCGTTGAGATACCGAAGAAGGGTAACGAGACAGTAAACATGTTCCTGTAGGGGAGGTTGGGGAACGTGGCCGATTACGTCCGCGAGTTCAAGATAGAGAGAATTCATAACGATATTCTGGAGGTGTTAGACCACGGTACAAGGATAAACCTTGATATCAACGGCGAGCCGTTCTGGCTGCGTTTCAGCATATACCCCGACGCCGATGGCAACAGGTACCTTATCGTTGTGTGCAGCGACCCGCACGTGCATGAGTTTAGCGCAAGGATGGTGAGGCTTCCCGACGACCTCGCAAAGGCTGTGACAGAGTGCGAGTGGTTGGACAGCAACGCGCTGAGGGAGCTCTGGGAGCGGTTAATGGCAAGGGCCTACGGTGATCCGCCAGGTTACTTCGACGACTTCGTCGACGAGATACTGAAGTGGCTAAGGGACACGTGCATAAAGAAACAGAGGCAGTAAACACACCTTTCTTTCGCCTTTTTCTTCCCCGTTTCCTGAGGTGATACACGTGTTCTGCAGGTTCCTTGCTGATAAGGTCATTCAGATGTATGAGGATGTCGACGCGTTCCTTGCGTGGCTAAGGGACTTGGAGAGGACGAACGGCTTCAAGGTGCGTATCAGCGACGGGTACATTGCTGTGCAGGGCCAGATCACCGTCGGCCTGTCGCCGATGGTTGAGCCTCCGTTGAACTACGTTATGTTAGTGCTTGCGGTCTTCGGCGAGGTCGGTGTTTACTTGCCAGACTTTGGAGATGGGTATGAGGCAGTAAACAAGTGGTGGAGAGAGAACAAGGACAGGTTGCCCAAGCTAGTGAAGCAAGCGCTCGAGAAACTGAAACAACACCACAAACCTTAAAAACCATATATTTTTCATATATACACGGTGGTGCCTATGCCGAGTGGTGTAGTGAAGACGCAAAAGCAGTGGGAGGCTCTGTTAAGGTTCATGGCAAGGCACAGAATCTATTACAATGTAGAGACTGGAGAGTGCTCCTGTCTTGATGAGGACAAGTGGCACCGTGCAATATACATTGAGGCTTTAGCGGCCGTGGGGAGACTGACGTACAAGCTGGTAGCAGTGCGCTGCAGGCACGGAATCTGCGGCCAGCTCACAATATTCGACCAGTACAGCGTTCTGACTACAGTTGATATTGCAGTAAGGAAGTAGGGGGTGTGAGAAATGGCTAGGAAGATAGTGATAGTTGGGTCAAGTTGTCTGCACGTGGAGCCGTCGACGCCGAGAGCTGTCGAGCACTTCACCGACGAAATAGCATTTTACTGCGAGCTAACGTTTGGTCATTGTTTCGAGACACCTATCGAGGTCAGCACTGTACTAGAGCACCCGAGCAAGGTCAAGGTGTGGATAAAGAACAAGAAGTTCGTTGGCGATGCTAGGTGGGATAGGAAGAACGTGATAATCCACCTTGAGGAGGTGAGGAAGTAATGGCCTGCAAGGAGATGTGTGAAGAGATGTATGTGTTTGACAGCTACAATCCTGAGGTCGGGATTTGGTTTCCAGAGTTCGTTGAAAAGGTCTGGCGCGAGGCGCAGAACATAAAGAAGGCGCTCCAGTTGGAGCCTGTTGCGACAGTGATTTCAGCGATAAGCGATTACACTGACATTTACGTGGCTTGGCTTGACGACGAGAGGCTCTTAGTTGTCGTCCCAGACGCTGAGTATGCAAAGGTTGTCCACAGCAAGGAGGAGATGAACGAGGCTCTCAGGGAGGCCTTGATGAGCATAGGTGCGCTCTATTCATCTCCATAAATTCCCTTTTTATTTTTTGTTTGTTTGGTGGTGAAAGAGTTTTCTGGTTTCTCTTTTTGTCCGTGGCTTCGCGCATTAGCAACGAATATTTTTGTGCGTTGCTTCCTATAGCGTATGAGGCGTCTCGTGATCCTAGTCAGCAAGGGAGTTTCGTTGAAGAATGTCGGTGCTGACATTGCGGACGTGGCGAGCGAGAGTGGCTGGGTTGTGCGTCCTGTGTCGGCGATTGCTTCGCCGCACGACGTCATTTCCATCGCGGACGCCGCCATAATCGTGATGCCTGTTAATCCCGTCGCGGCGGCGCCGTACATGTTGCTTGCTAGGGATCTCAGGGTTAGGAAGTTCCCTGTGGTCTACTACGGGCCTGTGGAGGGTAGGCCTAGCCCGCTCGCTATACAGAAGTGGATGCTTGGCAGCTTCCCGATTGTCGCCCCTAGCGAGTACGTTAGGGACAAGCTCGTTGAGGTGGGGTTCGGCGTCGTCGACGTGGTTAGGCACGGTGTTAACCTTAGGCTTGTGGAGCGTAGCAAGCCGTACTTCGCGATGGCCAGGAACAAGGTGCGTAGGGGCCTCGAGAACAAGGTCGTGTTCGGTACCGTCGCCTTCTACCACGTCCGGAAAGGGCTTGAGCGGTTGGCGGACGCTATCCGCCTAGTTACGCAGGAGGTAAAGGACGTACACTTCATCATTGTCACGACTGACAGGGGCAGGCTCAAGCTCGGCGACCTGCCAAACACCACGATAGAGACCGCGTTCGGTGCACGCTCAAGGCAGGAGGTGTTTGCGTGGTATTCAGCGCTCGACTGGGTAATTATCCCGTCGCTCGCGGAGGGGTTCGGCCTGCCTTTGATAGAGGCTAACGCGGTTGGGGCACCTGTCATCCACAACGCCTTGCCTCCGCTCATGGAGATAACGGACGAGACAGTAAACATTGTGTTCCAGTTCGACAACGTGTACGAGAAGAACGTGGGGGACGGCATCGTTTACGAGATGCACGACTACAACCCAGAGCGCCTTGCCAAGGCTATCCTGAAGGCGTACGACGAGACAGTAAACGCCAGGGACGAGTACGTAGAGAGGAAGAAGCGAGCGATCGAGCACGCGCGCAGGTACGACATCAGGAAGCTGTATCCGCACCTGCTCAAGCTACTTAGCGAGGTGACGTAGCGTGATCTTCAGGCGTAGGAAGGTCCCTGAAGTAACTCTCGAGCTGGGGCACCTGGTCGAGGAGTGTTTCGTCTGCGGCAAACCCGTCAGGGTCTTTGTGTGGGCGGTCGCTAAGGTGGAGGACAGGAGGGTTGCGTCGCGTGAGGACGTCGTTAAGCTTGTGGACTATGAAAAAGTCCCTACGGCGACTGTGTTCGGGTCGAGGTCGGAGACGAAGTTCGTGGTGGTGTGCACGTCCTGCTACGAACGGTTCAGGAAGCTGTACGAGGAGGAGTGGCGCAAGCTCGAGGAAGTCGGCGAGGGATCACCCTTCGAGAGCTACTGCGAGAATACGCTAGCCTTCCCCTCCGTCGACGACATCATCGAGGTCGCGAAGAAACGCGGTTACAAGCTGACGAAGCCGTTCGAGAAGGTCAGTCTTGTGACAGAGTGGATCCACGGGATCGCGACCGAGTTACTCGACCAGTACGGACGCAGGATAGCAGTCGCCTACGTATCAAACGACACACTCCTTGAAAGGATAAAGAAGGAGCTCGGGACTGAAAAAGAGGGTTTTTAGTCTAGCACGAGCTGGAGCACCTTCTCAACGTCTCCTTTCTTCACAGCTTCCTCTACGATGTGGTCGGGGTCGCGTGGCTCGTCTTTGCCTTTGCTTCTCCAGTACCTGAGTAAGTGCTTGTAGATCTCGAAGGCGTAGTATGGCGCGCACCATAGCTCATCGTCGCAGTGGTCTGCCTCGACTATGGTAGCAAACAACTCGGCCAGTACGTAGAGTCTGTGCGTAAATTTATCGAGCTCTTTCTCGCTCTTTGCAATTTCCTTGATACGCATATGCACCTGTTTCCCGACCTTCTCGTGGAAGACGATGTGCGCACCCTCGTGCACACCTATTAGGAAGGGTTCTTGCTCTAGCGCTTTTTTGCGCAGGAAAATGGCTGCTGCGTACACTGGTTCTTGCCTATGTTTTGCAGGTAGGAAATACCCCATGGACGCTGTATTATCTATCAACGTGGGGCCGACGCCTGTAACGACTTCCTTGACTTCGACGCCGAAGTCCTTGAGCACGTGTCTAATACCGTCTATGAACTCGTTAAGTGTCTCTTCGAGCTTTTCGCATCCTAACTCCTTAACTAATTCAGTTAGGTAATCCCTGTACTTTGCTACGGTGCCTATGTTGTCTACGTATTCGCTGAAGTCACTTATGCCGTCGATGTCGACCGCACCGACGGGGACGCTGACACCGACTACCTCAAGCTTTTCAGTGTCGAAAAACACCGTTGTTCTACGATCGACTTCCACCGCGTAGTATCTGCGCACAAACACTATATCGCCTCCGTGTGTTTGTCGAAAGAGGATATAGGTACTGGCAAACATATGTTTTTTGGTTGGGAGCATGACGTTCCTTACGCGCAGGTACCTCGAGGAACTGACCAAGCAAAAGGAGAAGTACTTTAGCAAGGTCGTTAGTGACGACGCTGTCTACGTCAATTGGCTTAGGACCTACGACACTGCGGACGTGTTTTACGAGCGTATGCTGCAGGCGCTTACGCTCGCGGACTACTACAACATTAGCTTCATACTGTTGTTCGCCGAGAACCCGAGCGTTGTCGAGCCCCTCAACATCGAGTTTTCTGTCTCGCTCCCGTCGATAGAGGAGATCCTGCAGGGGATCTACGCGGTTTTCGAGAGCGTCGACCTCTCCATAGAGTTCCCTGGGCAGATCGACTACCCCAGCTTCGTCGACTACAACATCAGGCCTGAGTACCGTGACCAGGCGAAGGAGCTTGAGAAGGTGAAGGCGAGGTATGGCATAACCCGCTACGGCGAGGGAGTCTACGACCCTGTCATCGTTGCCGAGTTCGTCCGCAACGTGATCACGCGTTACTGGATACAGTTCCTGGACAGGGAGCTGTTCAGGCGTTGGCTGCAGGAGTACGGTGCGAAGCTGGGTATAGCCAGCGAGGTTCAGGAGCTGGTGTGGGACAGGCTCGGGTTCGTCGACGTTGCGACCCAGGGCCCGTTCATACTCGGTTTCAGTCGCTTAGGCGAGGGCTGGCTCGTGCCCGAGGGACACGAGTTCGAGCGCGTCCTTGTCGAGCGTCTAGACGGCGAGATTGTCGAGGTCCCTGTGAGGGAGCCCGACGACTACCACCACGGGTTTGTGCTCGGCGTCAGCAGGCTAGGCTACGACATCCTGTCCCCGCGCGGCTCGGCGTTCCTGACGCCTCTCCCGCAGGTGCTTGACGTGATACGCACCAAGGAGTTCAGGCTGCGTAGCAGGTACGTACACACCGCGACCGCCTTCGCCAACTACGTGACTGCCAGGGAACTAACTAGCCCGCACAGGTGCGCGAGGATACACCAGTACCATACCCTACGTATCTACATGCTGTTCGCTGAGGAAGTCGCCGAGCGCGTGTGTCGCAAGTACAGACTGGACAAGTACACGTGCAACAGGTACCGGACGGCCGCAAGGAACCTACTCGCTCTTGGACTTAGGCGCCATAGGTGGGGAGAGGAGCCTCTGCGCAACATAGACCTCGACGAGCTTAGGGTGCTGTGGATAGCGAGGTGGGTGAAAGAGGGTTTAAAAGAGGATATTCTGAACGAGATTTTCGAGGGGTGTAGGCCATGGCTTCAGCACCTGAGAAGCCTCAAGTACCAGGTGGGGGAGCTGGTGAAACAAACGCGAATATCGCTGGCGAGCTACAGAAAGAGATAACGCAGACCATCGCGAACTTAATAATCAAGGCACAGGAGCTGGGGTTTGAGCTCGCGACGTGCGAGTGCCCGCACGCTAACTCCTGCGAAGTCGTTAAGAAGGCTAGGGAGGTCGTTAGGGAGATTAAGCGCTTGGTTGCTATCCAGAGGAGGTTGGTCACGCGCTAAAACCATATTTTTTATTTTCGGATATTTACACACATGGTTTCCAGGCCGAAAGAGGTTATTCTAACCCCTTTCGCTCTGAGAATCGGCAAGGACGTCGTCATCATCCTAGAGGTGATTCCGATAAGGGATGTCCGAGGCGAGGAACGGTACATCGTGGTAGTCACCGCGAAAGGCTCCAGGCCGTTTAGCTTGGTCGTCAAGGACATGGAGGAGCTGGAGATGAAGCTTAGGGCGGAGCTCGCTAAGGTGAAGCTTATGGAGATGGCGATCGACCCCGTCCTGCTCAACAAGTACCTCGGGAGGTGATGGGCGTGCCCCAGCACGTGCCTGACGAACTGTTTACTGTCTCGACAGAGGAGGCAAGGGAGGTCGGTGAGTTAGTAGCGAACATACTCGTGATCGACATCGAGGAGGCGCGCAAGATAGACCTGAGGCAAGTCGCGAGCGGAACGGCGGGAATCGTAGACCCGATAGGGCAGCTCCAGGCTTGGCTCGCAGACCAACTCAACGCTCTGGTAAGCGTCATAGTTACCCCGCTGAGCCAGGCTCTCGAGACCGCCAAGGACTGGCTCTATACGCAGATTAGTAACGCGGTGTCTGGCTTCGTAGACACTATAATAAATACATTTAATGAAATTATTAAGCCCGTTTCGGAGACAGTAAACACCATCTGGACAGGCCTAAACACGCTTATCTCGGCCATAGGCGAGCTAAGCAACACGTTCCTCGAGGGCCTTGCCAAGATCGTGGACACTGTCACGAAGGGGTTCACGGAGCTCGGTTCGGTGCTGACGGGCTTCGTTAACGCAATAATGCAGTTCCCGAACTGGTTCCCCGAGTGGTTCCAGAAATACATCTCGGAGCCGATAGCTAACGCGCTAAGCACGTTGCCGACGGTCTTTGCGCAGTCGGTCTCTGCGGTCATAGCTACGATAGTTTCGCAGTTGGAGACGTTGTGGAGGTACTTGAGCGACGCTGCCAAGTTCGTGTGGGACAAGCTGGTGGAGTTCGGTGCGTGGGTGGCGGAGAAGCTTGTCGAGGCAGCTAAGGCGTTCTACAGCTTCCTCGTGGACGCGTCTGCGTCGTTTGAGTCGTTTGTGAAGGACGTGTTCACGGGCCTGTTCCAGACGGCGTCCGCGTTCGCAGACGCAATGAAGGACTGGCTCGCGAAGGCGCTGAGGGGCGAGGCCGGCGAGCTAGACGTCTACATCGGCGTGTCTGGCGTGATACTGAGCGGTTGGTTAGCGGCCATCTCGCTTCCGCGTCTGCTCAAGTCCCTCGCGGGCACGCTCAGGGGCATGAGGATACCGATCATCGGCGTGTCGCCGGCGTACATAGCGTACGAGGTCGGCGACTACCTTGAGAACCTGATCCACCAGTACGGTAGGCACACGTTGATGGGCTGGGCACTGGTCGCGTTCGAGCCCCTCCGCTACGTTTGGAGGGGCATCTGGAAGAGGTTCTTCGAGTCCATCGGCTTCGCAGACATACCGTTTGCGTTGCCTGAGCTGAGCCACGTGAGGGACGTGATCAGGCGCTCGATGGTGTGGGTAGAGGACTTTGCTAAGCTTGTCAAGGGCGAGTTGCCTGACGCGTTCAGGGACATGTACGAGAGGGCGAAGCTCGTGCTGGAGATGAGGGGGTTCCCGACCTGGTTCATCGAGTACTGGCTAGACCTCGGCCAGAAGTACAGCATGACCGTCAAGGACAGGTTCGGTACCGAGAGGCTGATGCTGCTCGGGCCCGTCTGGACGGTGCCGACGCACAGTGAGGCAGTCAGGATGCTCCAGAGGGACGTGTTCCAGTCACCTATGGAGTGGGCGAGGTTCGTAAGGATCTACGGCTGGAGCGAAGACCTGGCCAAGATGTACTACATGCTCTCGTTCAAGTACCCGAGCTTCAGGGACCTCTGGGCCTTCCTCACGAGAGGCATAGCGGGGATGCTGTGGTATCGCGCACCTGACTTCGTCAAGCGCATCTTCGAGGCCGACGCTAAGTGGCTGGGCGCCGGCACCCCCGTCGACCCGTACCAGCTAAACTACGACTACAATGCCTTGTTCAGCGCAGTCAACATCTACGCCAAGTGGATACAGATGAGCAACTTTAGCTGGTTCAGGAAGGGTGCGAAGCTGAAGTACGGCGACCAGGAGATCACCATCGACTTCGACTGGACGGCGGACAGCTGGCTAACGTTCGACATCACGGCGGACATACCGGGCAAGATCGATGCTAGGTGGATGGTTAAGTGGGGCCTGTTCGACCACCTCACGCTCAAGATAGGGAGGAAAGTCGGTGAGGTGTCGACGTACCCAGAGGAACCGTTCGTTGACTTGGTGCTTAAGGTGCTCGAGAACCAGGCAACGAGCAATGTTGTTATGGACCTCAGGCCGTTTTGCCGCCTGCTAGTAGCTAACGGCCTACATCCCGCGTGGGTTCCGCTGACTGCTGTCGCCGAGGCCATCAACGCCTTGGCCGACGAGCGTACGCTTCTGAGGACAGGCTTCATTAACCTGTTCAAGGAGGGGTTCTTCAGCTACGAGACCCTGGACAAGCTGTTGGAGGGCTTCGTGATCGCGTCGTTCATAGTCGAGTACTTCGACGTGGCGAGTAAGAAGTGGGTTGCTGGCGCCGTGAATGTCCCTGTCAGGTACCTGCCTGCTGAGCGCAGGTTGCTGGAGCTTAGGGCCGTGATGGACAGGGCCCTTGACATCTTGCGCGACTTCGTGCGTGAGCTCGCGCGTGCCTACCGCGAGTACATCATCAGGGACGTTGACGGGTTCGTTAAGCTCCTTGTCGGCGGCGTCGAGACAGTAAACACGTGGTTCAGGAAGCTCATGAAGGACATCACGGGCAAGGAGCTTGCGCTCGTGACAGACCTCGACTACTGGAGGGCCTACGCCGTCGTTCTCCAGCTGGAGCAGCAGGTGTACACGATCCACAGGATGAGGTACTGGGCAAGCAGGTACATCGGCTGGATCCTGTACCGCCTTGCCTACGGCTACGTCAGCATAGAAGACGCTAAGAAAGTCATCGAGCTCGTCGGCCAGGCCTGTATGTTGACGCCTCAGGAGATCCAGCTCCTTGAGCAGCTGAGCGAGCTCCTCATGGGTATCGCGCGCAGGGAGTACATACCGACGCCGTCCCAACTCGCTACGATAGCGGAGGTCGTGCCTGAGGCTAGGGAACTGTTCCCCAAGGTCGTGGAGGCGAGGAACATACCTGCGGAGTGGGCCGAGATCTGGTGGAAGTACGTGCAGCTGAAGCCGTTGGTCGACGACGTCAGGAGGTACCTGAGCGTGGTAGAGGACCTGTACCAGCGCGGGCTCATAGACGAGGACGCGCTGAGGCAGGCCCTCGACGCCTACAAGCAGTTCGGCCTCGAAGACTTTGAGATAGAGATCAAGGTCAAGACGGCGCAGCTGGAGAGGGCCAAGCAGGCCTGGACGTGGCTGGTCGGTACACCGCGCGAGCTAGTCACCATGGCCGAGTACTCGCCGAAGGCTAGGAAACTGGCGCTGACCCTCGTGAATAAGCTGATCGAGTCGCTTCCCGTCGACGACGAGACGAAGCAGTTGCTGAAGGAGATGTGGGAAGAGTACATCAGGATCAGGCCAGTATCTGGTGAACTGTCGAGGTTCGTGACCGAGCTCATAAGCGACTACGCCGAGGGCATCATCGACGACGCTCAGCTAGAGCAAGACCTCGAGTTCCTGAAGAAGTGGGGCTACGACGACTACGAGATAGAGCTAATTAGGGAGATTGCGAAGCGTAGAAGAATGAGGAGGTCAGCAAGGTATGGAGGCCCGTAACATAGAGGCGATAGTAAGGTTAATAGAGAAGCAGGTTGAGGCAACGCTTGAGGTACCTGAAAGCGTAGTGATAAGGAATGCTGTCACGGAACTAGTCAACAGCTATGTAGAGGGAAAAATCGATGATAAGGAGTTGGAGGCGAACCTGGAGTTGCTAAAGAAGTTTGGTCTTGACGACCGCGAAATCGAGTTAATCCGCATATTTGCGCGTAAAGCTAGGACTAGGAGGTTGACAAGGTATGGCCAGTAAAGAGATTGATGAAAGGCTTAAGAAGCTGATTGACTCGCTAGAGGCCGTGCTGGAGTCGCTGGAGAAAGAGGTTGAGTCTACGCTTAAAGCGCTCGAAAGAGAGTCGGGCCTGCAACCAAAGCCTCTTAGGAGGCGGAGGTAGCTATTTACCAACCTCACCCTTTTTTTCTCGTGCCTCATGAGCGAATATTTTCCTCGGTATTTTCTCTGTGCAAAAGAGAATTTACCATCGTTTGTAAAATCTGCACAAACCGTTTGCGAAAGATTAGTCGTGACGAATTACGACGTGTGCCGCGGAGAGCTTGGTAAACGTAGGTTTACGTTTGTCCAGGACGGCATTGACATTTTGGACAGAGATTTCCCAAAACTCTTTCGAAGGGACGAAAGGGAGCACGCGGCCGACTTTGGTACGCCAACTCTTTGGAACGGGGGACATGGCGTCTCCAGCCCCGACCCTGCGCTGGCCCGCAATAGGAGGGGTGTCCGAGGCGTTTGCGGACGTTTTTTTCTCTTTCGCCTAGGTGAAGCTGGGACTGAGCTCCGACTCAGCTCTATATGACCTATATGCGGTGTTATATACGATTCCTCTTTTCCGACTGGCCCTAGGTCACCTATAGAGGTCTAGATAGATACTGCATGATTTATCATGCGGAATGCGCATCCCCGTTAATATACAGTAAATTTATGAGATATAGACGCGGGTTTCACGTGTTGGAGGTGGTGCGTATGGTAAAGAGGAAGATACCAGTCTTTGTTTGTCCGGACTTCAGCGAGTGCTGGGGCTACTGGGAATGCCTTGTGCAGGGCTGGGATCCTGACAGGGACTGCGTCAAAGTAGCTGAGGTGGAGGTGGAGGAGTGATGGTGTTGGAGGTGTTGAAGGCGATATTCCTGTACAACCCCCTGATGTGGATGGTGTACGCCGGCATAGCGTACGCACTCATCGACATGTTCCTTAGGTGGCTAGAGAAGAGGCTCAGCAGGCGCGTGAGGTCAGCAAACTGCGACTGAGGCGTGTGCTGGCGTTTTCCGTGTCGAAAAACACTTGTTTTTCTCTTTCCTTTCTCTTTCCTGGGGGTTGCTATGTCGTGGCTCGGGCTCCGTCACAAGGGGTATGAGCGTTTGTACCCTGACGAGTGGAACGCTGTTGTGGACGGCTTGGATATCCTGTACATTTACGCGGCGGAGATCAGGGAGCGCGTGAAGTATAGCAAGAGCGACTACGGCGTGTTTACTGTCTCCGGCGACGGCGTAAACAACGACCTACTCCTAGGGCAGCATAAGCTGCCTGTGGACGTGACTGACCCTAGCAAGGTAGTTGTCGAGTGCACGCCTGTGTCTCCAGACGCCATCGATGCTAGCCCAGTCACGTGCTACCTCTCGGACGAGGACGGCGACGGCGTGTACGAGAGCGTCAGGGCAAGGTTCCACAAGGCGCCCGCTAGCGGTACAGACAACGTGAAGGTTAGTTACTATATTGAATACTTTGGGTAAGGAGGTGTGATAGACGTGAGGTACGTGTGGTACGTCTACCCTTTTGGCACACGGTGAGTTTCACTGTTATCGCGCGCAAACACATCAAGTACCTTAGGCGTTACCTGAGGGTCGAGGAAATCGACGAGCTCGCGTTCCCGCACATAATGCCTTTCTCGCGTCCGCTAGTGGTGTTTCATCCTCTGTTCTATCAGCTGATGCGCCACGGTCGGTACCTGGAGCGGAACATGGGTAGGTTCGGAGGCATCGTCGGCTTCGACGTGGCGGACTCTGACAGGATAAGCAAGTTCGCTGTTAGCCTAACCGACTACGTGGAGGCGGTGATTGTGCCGTCCGAGTGGTCTAGGCGGGCTTACCTGAGGAGCGGGGTCAAAGTACCCGTATATGTTGTCCCGCACGGGGTAGAGAGGGACTGGATAACTGCGCCGAGGCAGGTCGGGGTGACGTTCAGGGAATTGTGGAGGCTCAAGACCGAGAGACGCAAGAAGCTGTTGTTGTTCATCTGCCTACATAGTGAATGGCGCAAGGGGGTAGATTTGGTGCTCGAGGTGTGGGACAGGCTTAGGCACGAGCGCAGGGACGTCCAGCTCGTGATTAGGACGATGACTCCCGACGGGCCTCTGCAGCAGGTTGCGCGTAGGAAAGGCGCCGTAATCGTGAGCGGTTGGTACACCGAGAGGCAGTATAGGGAGCTCTTCGACACGTGCGACGTCTACCTCCTGTTCTCGCGCGGAGGCGGGTTCGAGGCCATCGGCCTGGACGCGTTGACGCGCGGTGAGGTCGTTCTCGCGGCCCGCGGCGGCGCCTGGCAGGAGTACCTGCCTCCAGAGTTCCTGATAGAGTCGAGACCGAGCGACGTCGTGCTCAGGGACAACCCCATCCACGTTGGGATAGGCGTCGAGGTCGTCGTCGAAAAGGCCGTCGACAAGATACACGACGTCCTCGAGAACCTAGACGAGTACAGGGCGCGCGCCAGGGAGCATGTGGAGAAAGTCATCAAGCACAGGTTCGTATGGGACGTGATAGGGAGGCAAATAGCTGAGATATTAAGGCGTTACTTGAATTATTCAAGGTGACGGGACCATGCACCTGAAAGACCTTGTGTTTAAGGAAGGCGAGAAAAACGCGTGGGGCCTGTTGCTGATTAGGCGCGAGGAGCTTAAGCAGTTTCTCCAGACGCTGTTCGAGAGGAAGGGGCACGTGGACATCCTTGAGGTCGGTTGCTGGAAGGGGTTCTTGGTGGGTTGGCTACGCGAGAACTTCCCGAAGGACAAGTACAGCTGGAACTACTGGGGCGTCGACATTGTCGAGCCTGAGGACCGTAGGCGCGACTACCCGCACCTTATAATGAACGCTGAAGCGCTCGAGTTCCCTGCGAACAGGTTCGACGCCGTGATAATGATAGAGGTTCTTGAACACGTGGTCGACTACGTTAAGGCCCTGCGCGAAGCCTACAGGGTTCTTAGGCCAGGCGGAGGCGTCTTTATCCAGTCCGTGGCCTGTTGCGACCCGTGTGCGTTGGCGGACGAGACGCACTTCCACGTGCTCCATCCCGCGACGCTCAGGCGTCTCCTGGTGTGGATAGGGTTCAGGGACGTTGAGGCGGTCGGCGCCGAGGACGGGAGAGGCAACTTCGCGGTTTGGGGATTTAAGTAGTGTGGTGGTGTAGAACCTATGCAACTCCAAAAAGACGCAACCGATCGTTTTCTTCACGAGGGGTTTCGTGTCTTAACCAGTCTTCGTCCTAATGCGAATCATTGTGTCCTAACCCTTGTCGATCTTCACGTATGTTGACGTGTCTCAACCGTGGAGGATCTTCGCGTGATGCGGCGTGTCTTTTCCTGTTGGCGTCTTTGTGTTGTGTTTCGTGTCTTGACCTTTCCCTGGTGTCTCGGTGTGTGTTGCGCCCCGTCCTCCCCCTGCTCTTTTCTGGTCTACCGGTGTTTTCTGTCTTTTTCCGCCTCTCCGCGCTCTAGTCTGGTCTACCAGTGTTTTGTTGACTCTGGCACGTTCCCCTGCTCTATACTGGCATACCAGTTTAGTGTCGGCTTGTGTGCGTTTCCCTGCTCTATACTGGTATACCAGTGTTTAGCCGGCTCTCGCGCGGTTGTTTCGGCGTTCGTTCCTTGAACGTTTCGAGTCGTGTCCGCGTCGTCGACGGCCTGTAACGTGCCTTGAATGTTTCGAGTCGCGTGGGGCTATGGACCCGCGTGTGTAGTGCCTTGCACGTTTCAAGACGCGTCCCTCCCCGCAACCCCCTGAGTAGTTACTTGAACGTTTCGAGTGCCGCGGGTCTTTACTGGCATACCAGTAGTGCGCGTGCCAGCGCTCTCTATTGGCATACCAGTGGTAAATGTGCGGACGTTCTCTATCGGTATCCCAGTATATACCGACCGAGTCACACAAGCCCGTGCCCAAACACCACCACCGCAGGCAAGCCCGCGCCGAGCAATAGCAACAAACACGCAACTGAAACACACACCACAACCAACACGCAAAGTATACGCTCGCGCATAGTATATGCCTATGCGCGAGCGTATACTTTGCGTGTTGGTTGTGGTGTGTGTTTCAG
>JAGGRV010000022.1 GCA_021159445.1 Deltaproteobacteria bacterium
AGTTATTTATTGTACGTTCCTTAGCATCCACAAGCTATATTTGGAAGGATGAATGCAGCTATGTCAAATATGATGTAGCTGCTTTTTTTTGTTCAATATCAAAATCATACTCTTATTTTTTGCAATGCCTGAGGCTGTGTTCCTGTTGATTGAGATAGCATGGCATGTTAGGCTAATGCGGCTTCGATGTGAAGAAATATTCGTTGTGAAGGAATCTGGTTTATGGAATATGAGGCAGTAATAGGTCTTGAGGTTCATGTCCAGTTGCAGACTGAAACGAAGATTTTTTGCTCCTGTTCAACTACCTTTGGTACGCCGCCCAATACGCATTCATGTCCGGTATGTGTGGGAATGCCGGGAGTTCTACCTGTGCTTAACAGGAAAGTTGTGGAGTTTGCCATGAAAATGGCATTGACTACACATTGCGAAATAGCCCCTTTCAGCGTTTTCGCCAGAAAGCACTATTTTTATCCTGATCTTCCCAAAGGCTATCAAATCTCTCAATATGATCTTCCTCTGGCTGAGCGCGGTTGGGTTGAAATCGCTGTAAACGGGCAGACCAAGAGGATCGGTATTACCCGCATCCATTTGGAAGAGGATGCGGGTAAATTGATACATGATGAAAACAGGCCGGTCAGCTATGTGGATCTTAATCGGACAGGTGTGCCTTTGATTGAGATTGTGAGCGAGCCTGATATTCGAAGTCCTGAAGAGGCTGCTTCATATCTTAAGAAAGTGAGACAGCAGGTCCGTTACTTGGAGATCAGCGACGGCAATATGGAAGAGGGTAGTCTGCGCTGTGATGCCAATATCTCCTTGAGACCCAGGGGGCGGGAAAATTTGGGCATCAGGGCGGAACTCAAGAATATGAATTCTTTCCGTAACGTGCAGAAGGCATTGGAGTTTGAGATAAGGCGTCAGACAGCTCTTTTACTTGATGGCCATGAGATAGTGCAGGAAACCCGTCTTTGGGATGCGGCCAAGGGTGTAACAGTCACAATGAGGGGTAAAGAAGAGGCCGATGATTACCGGTATTTTCCTGACCCGGATTTGGTCCCGGTAGAGATTGATAATGCCTGGATGGACAGTGTGAAGGCGGAACTGCCTGAACTGCCTGATGCAAAGTGCACTCGCTTTGAGGAACAGTATGGTCTTTCAGACTATGACGCAGGAGTCCTCACAGCCTCAAAGTCCCTGGCTGATTACTTCGAGGAATGCGTAGCCCTGTTTCCCAGTCCAAAGATTGTCAGCAACTGGGTAATGGTAGAACTGTTCCGTCTTCTAAAACAAGAGGGTCGGGAAATTGATGCCTGCCCGATACCTCCTGCCGGCCTGGCGGAATTGCTCAAGCTGATAGACAATGGCACTATTAGCGGCAAGATGGCAAAAGATATCCTTGAACAGGCATATAATTCAAAAAAGAGTCCTAAAGAAATTGTGGAAGAACAAGGAGTTGCCCAGGTGAGTGACGAATCCACCCTCAGCGCTGTGGTTAAACAGGTAGTGGAGGCCCATCCAAAAGAGGTGGAAAAGTGCAAAGCTGGAAAGACCAAGATCCTGGGTTTTTTAGTTGGACAGGTTATGAAGGAGACAAAGGGACAGGCCAATCCCAAAAAGGTAAACGAGCTGCTGCGAAAGGCCCTGGGCCTATGAAAGACATTGCTGCCGAAAACTACGACCTGCCATTGAGCCTGCTTCAAAGCAAAAGTAATACGTCTGTAGTGCCGCTTCGTTGGGAAAAGCACGTTCTTTATTTGTTAGACCAAAGGTCATTACCTCATGAGGAAACCTGGCTTGCGTATAGTTCAGCAAGAGATGTTGCTCAGGCTATAAGGGATATGGTGGTGAGGGGAGCACCGGCCATAGGGATCACTGCCGCTTTTGGCATGGTCTTGGCCGCTTATGGGCTCAAGGGTAAAAACTGGGATCTTTTTGTAGAGAAATGGCTGGAGGAAGCGGCTTTCATGCTCCAGGCCCGGCCTACGGCAGTGAACTTGAAGTGGGCGGTAGAGAGGCTAAAAAAGCTTGCGCGCAGGCATTATGAGCTGAGCCCAGGCGATCTCGCAGCCATTTTAGAAAAGGAGGCCATTTCTATTTGGACAGAAGACGTAAGGGCCAACCTGGCCATAGGATTTCATGGTCAGGCCCTTTTACCGGAAATGGGCGGCGTACTTACTCACTGTAATGCAGGCGGTCTTGCTACCGGTGGATATGGAACGGCCCTTGGAGTTATCAGAGCTGCCCTTTCTAGAGGCAAGGAGATTAAGGTCATTGCCGATGAGACCCGCCCTTGGCTCCAGGGTGCCAGGCTTACCGCCTGGGAGCTTATCAAGGACGGGATAGCAGTTACTCTGGTTGTAGATGGAGCCGCAGGTTCTTTGATGCAAAAGGGGCAGATCAAGGCCGTGGTGGTTGGGGCCGATCGCATTGCAGCCAATGGTGATGTTGCCAACAAGATCGGGACTTACTCTGTAGCTGAACTTGCCAGGGCTAATAACATCCCTTTTTATGTGGCGGCCCCTGTTTCCACTATTGATCCTTTCACCCCTTCCGGAGATCAGATCCCCATTGAAGAGCGTGGGTCTGGAGAAATTACCACTTTTGCCGGAAAAGAGATCGCCGCCCCGGGTGTGGGAGTTCAGAATCCAGTCTTTGATATTACTCCTCACCATCTTATAACCGCCATAATCACCGAATTGGGTGTGCTCACTCCGCCATATGGTCCTGCTATTTATGACTGCTTCTCTTGAGCATTTAGTCCGGTTGGTTGCAAATGTTTTTGATTCCTACACGGCTGCCCTGTTTGTCCGTAGTCACCAGGGGGATGATGATCTCCATTTAATGGCATGGGAGAGTCTCAGTCCCTATATAGTGCCTGGATGCAATATAGGGGTTGGCCAAGGACTGATAGGCTGGGTTGCACGGGAAGGGAAAAGGCTACACGCAACCAATTTCGATAGAGATACCAGGACCCTTGGTATTTACAGCAAAGACGTTGGTATAAAGGCATTTCTCGCAGCCCCCTTACTCCGCGGTGAAGGGGTCTTGATGGTCGACAGCAAAAATCGTTATTCTTTTCCTGAAAAGAAACAGCGCATTTTAGAAGATTGTGCAATAATAGCTTCTGATTTATGGTTTTCCTGGAAAAATTACCATGAACTCCAGTTCTACCGTCGTTGGAACAAATGGCACCATGGCCTTTCAGGAAAAATAGAGCATCTGTTGATAAGCCTGAAAGAATTGTTAGGACTTAAAAGTGGTCTTGTGGCCTTTCATAAAATGGACAAGAATGTTTTTATAATTAAGGCTACAATTGGACTACCTCAAGAGATTAGTCTGGAAGGTCAATGTTTTAATGTGGAAAAAGGCCTTGTCGGTTGGCTTTTGAGATACAGAAAGCACTTGATGCTTAGTCGCTATGGAGCAGATAAGCACAAGTCTTATTTTTTATGGCCTGGTGAGCCCTTTGACAGAGGTCCGGTGCTGGCAGGACTCTTTCAGCCAATTGAAGGGGGTACATTGGTGTGGCTACTTACCGGAGATACAGACTTGTCAGGTTGGCCGGAAGGTCTTGCCGAACTCCTGGTTTTTTCCCTTGATCGAGTCATTAATGATTGGAGATGCCGTGGCGCTTAAGCACATTAAAAATTTAATAAAACAGGATCTGGCCATGGATTTAGGCACTGCCAACACCCTTATTTATGTTCAGAGGGAGGGGATAGTCCTGAATGAACCTACTGTAATTGCGTGTTCAAATGACGGTTGGGTAATTGAGTTGGGACTTGCTGCAAAAAAGTATCTGGGCCGGACCCCTGAGGGTATTACGGCTGTGCGTCCTATGAAGGACGGAGTTATAGAGGATTTTGATGCAGTAAGTCAGTTAATCAAGGTTTTCCTGAACCGTGCGCAAGAACGAAAGGGGATCTTCTCCCCAAGGGTGGTAATTTGTGTCCCTTCTAATATCACTCAGGTGGAAAAACGGGCTGTACTTGAGGCAGCTCAAGAGTCCGGGGCCAAAAAAATATTTTTATTGGAAGAAACCATGGCTGCTGCCATAGGCGCAGGTCTCCCTGTTCATGAAGAAGAGCCGCAGATGATACTGGATATAGGTGGTGGCACAACTGAGGCGGCGATAATAGCTAAGTGGTCGTATTTACACTGCGAGACTTTACGGGTGGCAGGGGATGAATTTGATGATGCCATCGTTCGTTGGTTGACCGAAGAACGTGATCTGGTGGTGGGCCTGACTACTGCGGAGACTATTAAATGGGATATAGGATCGGTCTGGGATGATGAAAAGGATCTGGATCAAAAATACAACGTGGGAGGAAAGCATTTTCTGCGAGGGGTACCGGTAACGTCCGTAATTACTCCCCGTGAATTGATGCCTGCTCTGGAGAAGCCGCTGGATGCAATTGCCAAGATGATAGAGGGTATGCTTGGGGTTTTGTCTCCGGACATCAGGGCCTCGATAGAAACCAACGGCATAACATTGACAGGAGGTGGGGCTTTGCTGAGAGGCATTATTCAATTCTTGAATTCAAGGACAGGCCTTACGTTTCACCTTACAAGTGACCCGCTGACAACTGTGGTCCAGGGTGCCGGGCGGACAATCGAGGCCTTTAAGGATTACGAAAGGGTTTTTATTAATTAGAGGCGATATTTATTCTTTTTTTATTTCTTCGTGAAATATTACTTTATTACCCCCTGCTTTTTTTGCGGCATACATTGAGTCATCAGCTTTGCGTATAAAATCGTCAATGTCTTTGCGCAATCCCTTGTTTGTTCTCCTGAAACGGGAGATACCTATGCTAAGTGAAGTCTTACCTATGTCCTCATTCAGGTAATTGCTCCGTATACGTTCTGCTATCTGGTTTACCTGCTCTGTGCCGGCCTGGGGAATCATTACAGCAAATTCATCTCCTCCATAGCGAAATGGAATATCAACATTACGCCTGATGGAATTACTCACCACCTTGGCCAGGCGCCGGAGCACCTGGTCTCCTGCCTGATGCCCCAAGGTGTCATTCAGCTCCTTGAAATTGTCCAGGTCTAATATGATTAGAAAAAGAGAATAATTTTGGCGGGTGGCCCTTTGGGCTTCCTCTTTTAGCTTATTGTCGAGAAAACGCCTGTTGTATAGGTCTGTAAGGACATCTTTTATGGAAAGTTGTTTCAACAGGGCCCTATATCCACGTTCCCTGATTATTCTGTTGAGTTTAGCCTCTAACTCGTCCAGGGAAAAGGGTTTTCGAATAAAGTCACATGCTCCAGATTTAATAACGTCGGTGTAATTAAAGTCTCGAACATATCCTGTTATTGCTATCACATCGGTTTCAGGCCAGAGTTTTTTGATTTTCTGAATAAGCTCCATTCCATCCATCCTGGGCATCATGAAGTCAGTGATTACGATGGTGCTGGGAGACTGCTCCAACAATGACATGGCCTCCAGACCGTCACCTGCTGTACGATATTGGTGCCCCAAACGGGAAAGGAATTCTGCCAATAAGTTTAAGATAGTGGGATCGTCGTCAACAATTAGGAGTTGTTGTGGTTCTTGTGGCAGATTTTTTGGGATAAAATCTATTTGGCTTTCAGATGATTCTAAAATTTCAGGCAACACATCCTCCGAGACTTTATTGGTATATAAGTTGAGCGGTTAGCTATTAGCCATTAGCGTTTAGCTCTGAAAAATCGAGGCATTACGTTAATTAAAAATATGCCCAACGGGTTCACCCTGTGAGTCCCCAAAGGGGGCAGCGAAGTTGCATTCAACAGGGTAAAAGTTTGTAATAGCAAAACATCCTGCTTGTCAGGGCGTCAGACCGATAATCATTAAACTAATAGCTAACCGCTAAAGGCTAATCGCTCAAATTAAGTGGTATATAAGGTTATCTTGAATCAATTGATTCAGAAATTGCGAATTAAAGGAATTGATGGTTATTTTAAGGTTATTTATAATAATTTAAAGAGAACAAAACAAGATACTCTTTGATTCGAATAGCTATAAAAATAACAACTTTGTTGATTTTGATTCGCCTCTTTGCTAAGATTAAATCGATTTTTCGGCATCCTTCACGACAAGTCAAAAGTAGTTTACACTTTGTTGATCTTGTATTTTGGCAGTGAAATTTGAAACTGGAAATTGGAAAAAATACAAAGATGTAGATGCGTTACCTAATTTCGAATTTCCAGTTTCGACATCGGCATTCAATTTGATAATACACGCTTTTTCGAAAAAAGTGTAAACTGGTGAATGAAGAATGCCGATTTTTTAGTTAATATTTTCAATCAAGGGTATTTTTCTTCGAGCTAAATAATAAATGGACTTAATGATTGGCAATAGCCCGCCGATCAGGCGCATCAAGGACCTGATCAATCAGGTGGTGGACACTGATTTGAATGTCCTTATTTGTGGGGAAAGCGGCGTAGGTAAAGAGATGGTTGCCCGCACTCTGCATAGGCTTTCTTGTCGTCGGGATCATCCTCTGGTCAAGGTTAACTGTGCTGCGCTACCAAGCGAGCTTCTGGAGAGTGAACTATTTGGTTATGAGCGAGGTGCATTTACCGGGGCAGTACAGCCAAAGCCGGGAAAATTCGAGTTGGCCAACAAAGGGACCATACTGCTGGACGAAATCGGCGATATGCCTGTTGCCCTGCAGGCCAAACTTTTACAGGTATTACAGGATTCCGAATTCGCTCGTGTGGGGGGGGTGAGGAATATTCATGTCAATACATGGGTGATATCTGCTACTAATCAAAATCTTGATGAAGATGTAAGAAAAGGGAAGTTTAGAGAAGATTTTTATTACCGAATCAATATCATAAAGATAGTGGTGCCGCCGCTTCGGGACAGAAAGGAAGATATTTCATGCCTTATTGAACATTTTGTCCGTAAGTACAGAGGCTTGTCGAAGAGCGGGGTAATTGATATCTCCGGTAAGCTTGAAAAGGTATTTGCTGAATATCATTGGCCTGGAAATGTAAGGGAGCTTGAGAACTATGTGAGGAGGTTGATAGTCCTTGAGGATCCTGATCTGCTTGAAGAAGAAATCCTTGGGTCTATGGATCGACAGACGTCGGAAGATCGACCTGTTGCTGAAGTATGGACGCCAGATGAATCCCTGATAAATTCCGTACTTGATAACTGTAGACAAGAAATGAAAATACAGTTCCCATCCTTAAAGGAAATCCGAAAAAAGAGTCTGGCCCGCATTGAAAGAATGGTAATAGAAGAGGCCCTCAGGCGGACTAATGGTAATCGCAAACAGGCTGCTCAGTTGCTCCAAATAAGTTACAAGGCACTTCTTTATAAGATAAAGGATTTTGGGGTAGAAGTGCCGGCTGGAGGTTCAATTGACAATAGCCTGGAGCTAAAGTTGCCAAAAGAGCTGGAACCCTTCGTGTGATTTTTTTTACAATTGCGATATAATAGAAAAGCTTTTCCATTTATGGAAAAGCTTTTCTTATTTTTTTAAAGGGACCCGGATATAGGCCGCATTCCCAGTATTAAATTAGCAAAGAAAGCTTTTTGTTTTGGTATCTTATTTGCAGATATGTAATAATTTAATATTATTTTCCTTAACATGACAGTTTTCCCACAAGGAGGCTCTGTGCAGCAAGGAGTCCAGAGAGAACGGCGTCGCTATTCTCGAATACCGTTAAGTGTGCCCCTGTGTTTAAAAACAGAAGCCCTTGGATCTGTAATGGATGTAGTTTTAACTGATCTGAGTCCATATGGCATACAGATTGAGTCTGATAGCCCTGTCAGTCATCATGAGACCGTGACTCTCCGGCCCGCTGGAGGAGACCCCAAGACCGATCATGTTGCGAAAGGGCAAATTAGATGGGTTAAACAAGAAAAAAGCAAGTTTAGGAGTGGAATAGTCTTTGAAGACGTAATTGATTGGCCTTTTTCTATTTCTGACTTAGCTAAAGCCCTTGAGATTGAACTCAGCCATTCATTTTATTTTCAATACTTTTTGGACAGCCTGGATGACGGGGTTCTGATTTTTGATTCCAAGCTCGATATTGTTGGCTCCAATATTAATCAGCCATTTTGCCTGCCAAGAGATCCTGAAAAACTTAAGGGAAGACATTTTACAGAGGTCTGCTCACTATTTAAGAGTTCTGAAGGAGAAGGTTCTTTTAAAAAACTGGTAGAAAAAGCCCTGGTTGATAGAAAAGAGGTCAGGGTAAGCGCTTTTCCGTGTGACTTGCCGTGGCTAAATAAGCCGGATTGTCATAGATATTATAATATTTGGCTTTTGCCTTTAATCGGCTCTAAGGATACAAGAGGTCTGGTTTTGCGCAGTCGCGATGTTACTGCACTGCGCCGGCTCAAGGACAGGGAAAAAACCAGGGAAGAGACCTATTGGCAAAAATACAGGCATTTCATTTTTGGTCAACTGTTCGATGATCTTCTTGAGGATATTGCAAATCCTTTATCTGCAATAATGGGGCGTCTCGACCTTATGGCTCAAAAAATGTCCAGCATTGAAACACCCATAGATAAAACGCGGATCAAGGTTTGGACCTCTGATATCGAGTCAATTCAGACCATAACAGGTCAAATAACGGAATTTTGCCGGGCCATTGCCCGTAGAAGGAAAAAGGATACAATAGGAGGTGCGGTGCTGTTTTCTTTGAACAGCCTGATAGAAGATGAGCTAAGAACTCTGGATCTCCATTCCTTTTTCAAAAAAATAAACAAGCACGTATCATTATCTCCCGATCTTCCGCCACTTCAGGGATATTATTCAGAGTGGGCCAATGCGTTTTTAGCTCTATGTCAAGTATTGATGAGGCAGATGTCAACCCTTGATAATATGGAAATGTCGATTCAGACTTTCCTGGAGGATGAGGACTTGGTCCTCAACATCAGCCACAACGGTAAGGCCATGAATTTGCCTTTAGATAAAAATCCTGCCCTTAATGTTTTGTGGCTCTTGAAAAAGAAATATGGAATTAATATATACGTTTCAGGTAATTCGGGTTTTCAAACAGTGACCCTTAAGATGGCAACATCAAAGATGCAAAAACAGCCAGGAGACTTCATTTCCTGAAGTCATCCGCGCAACCTTTTTCGCTTCATTTCGCTAAATTTCTGCGAACAGAGGACTTGAGATCATCTAAGTTGAAGGACTTGACTATATAATCATCCGAGGCCCACGATGCCAAATCCTGTTTATACTCAGGATAGGCAGAACTCAAGATAACAGGCACTCTGGGTTTTTTCTGTTTCATTTGACGCAACACTTCTATGCCGTCCATACCAGGCATATTGATGTCCAGGATGACAAGGTCCGGTTCCTGAGCGTCAAAGGCCTTAAGGGCATCTTCTCCGCTCAACGCCGAGTGGACTTCATAACCCTCTTCTTCCAACTCTTCTTTGTAAAGGAGATGAATACTCTCTTCGTCGTCAACTACGAGTATTTTGTATTTATTCATAGATCACCTTCTTGGCCCTTAATATTAATATTTCCTAATTTGAGCGATTAGCCATTAGCGGTTAATTTAATGATTACAGGATGTTTTAATATTACAAGCTTTTACCCGTTGGGTGTTATTTCTAATTAACGTAATGCCCTAATTTTTCAAAGCTAATGTAATTATTCACTTTCCCCCCTGACAGCCAACAGCCTTTTTCAGGTTTCAAAGCATAATCCGTTGGGAATACGCATTTTGGTGCAATCTGCCCGCGGTTGAAACCCTGCAAAAGCCTATCGGCTGCCAGGGAGTGTGAACGGTTACAAGCTAATGGCTAACAGCTAATCGCTCAACTTAGGTATTTATATACAGCAAATGGTTTGATCCATACAGTGAAACCTCATTAATCTAAATTTATCTCTCTGAGAAACTGTGCGGATTCTTCAGGCGGGGTAGGGTTGATATAAAATCCGGTACCCCACTCAAATCCTGCTATCATGCTCAGTTTAGGCATTATTTCTATATGCCAGTGATAGTACGCCAGAAAAGGACTGCGTACTGGAGCCGTGTGTAACATATAATTGTAAGGGACCCCGGGAAGGGCTTTGTCGAGGCGCCGCATTGTCTCCAGAAAAAGGTCTGTCAATGAGTGGAATTGATTGTCATCCATGGAGATATAAGAGGATTGGTGTCTTCTAGGCATCAGCCACATTTCAAAAGGCGAACGGGGCGCAAAGGGGCAAATCGTGATAAAATCATTATTTTCACATACTATTCTTATGCCTTGGGTTTTTTCCTGATGGATGATGTCACAAAAGATACAGCGTTCCTTAAATTCATAATAGTGCATAGAACTTTGGATCTCTTCCTGTATTCGGTGAGGTACGATAGGAAGAGCAATAAGCTGGGAATGTGAATGTTCTAAAGAGGCACCCGCAGCCCGGCCGAAATTCTTAAAAACTATTATGTAGCGAAAGCGGAAATCCTGCGCCAAATCTACCATCCGGTCCCTGTAGGCCCAAAAGGTCTGGATAAGCTGTCCATGAGACATCATAGGGATGGTTTCGTCGTGCCTGGGGGTATCTATTATAACCTCATGGGCGCCGATGCCATTCATTTTATCGTAAATACCTTCACCCCGTTTGTTCAGATCTCCTTCTATAACTAGTGCGGGAAATTTGTTAGGAACTACTCTGAGGGTCCAGCCTGGTCCATTTGGTGAATAGTCAGGCCGTCCATAGGCAAGAACTTCCGGCGGAGTGGTATGTTCATTCCCAGGGCATAAAGGACAAAACCCGCCCTTGGTCTTGTCTTTTTCAATGACAAAGTCGTAGGGGCGCTTCCCTCTTTCCTTGGCAATAATAACCCATCGGCCTATGATTGTATCCCTGCGTAGTTCGGGCATTTGGTAATCCCTCAAACCAGCCAGAGCCTACGCTCAAAGTCTTCATCAGGTGCGTTGAGCACTATGTAGCCCTCCAGAGGCCATCTGTCTCTCACCAACTCATTTCCTATTGTTTCAACATAAAAGGTTAATTCATCTTTGGGATTAGAGTCCAGAAGTGCAAAAGGTATTGCCACCTCTGCCAACTCATTCATAGCGCATTTTACACCTGTTTCGCGGAAAACAAGAGCCTTTCCATTTTTTAAGACCCCGAATTTTTCCTTAAGGGGATCTAGAGACTGGCTGGGGATCAGTTCGATAGTTATTATAGCCTTAGATGAGATGGTTATCCTGAGGCCGAGATCCGGCTCCCAGGCATCAAAGCTCCCCTCTTTGGGATCTATCCTCAGATAAAGCGACTCAAGATCAAAGCCATAGGCAATCTCAGCCAGCGAACCCGCCCCGGAATGCATGGCCCCCCCCTGGCTTCCAAAGGTCAGTGATCCTGCACCTCTCCACTCCCAATAATAGCTCACACGTCCATCAATTTGTGGATGTATAAAACACGTTGGCTCAGTAGTAGGTGTTGCTGGTCTTGGAACTCTGATCGGACTTAGCAGTTCATCAGGAACTGTCATGTTAAGGCTATTATAGACCTTTTTGAGATGACTCCGGAAGAGGTGGTCAAATTCATAGGCATAATCAGTCTCAAACTGGTCTCCATACCACCAGAACCAGTCACTGCCTTCAGCAGCAAAAATAGATTCCATGGCCGTATTCACGGCCTCGTCAGTTATGTTTCCCTGTTTTTTAGCATTGTCGATGGCCTTTCTTGTACGACCAAGGGCTTCCCATGCCCGGTTTTCGTCCTGCCCACCGATCCAGATGCCGAAATCATGGTTTATCCAAGAGCCTGTATATAGCCCCGGCAAGGTGCATGTCGGCGGATGGTTTTCCAGATATTGACCAATGGTTACAAGTTCAAGCATTGGTTCTTTGATAATTGCATCATATAGGCCTGTCAAGAAAGATTCACCACCGTCCTGATAATATTCCCATGGATTTTCCCCATCCAGAATTATAGCAACAAAAGGGGAACGCCCCATTCCCTGAAAGCCGCTACAGATTTCCTTTAGCCTGGAGACGAAGTCAGTGATTGCAGCCTGAGGATGGTTTTTCTGATAAACGAAACCTATCAGATCTGAAAGCTTATGGTGGCGGAATATCATGTCTGTGTGGCAGCCATTTATTTCCACTCTATAAGGCTGGAATAGACTTTGAGATTCAACTTTCTCAAGTGAATTGTATAGAATGGCTTCGTCTGTTGCGGTCCAGGAGAATCCAGCCTCTTCAACAAGAGGGATAAGCTCAGGAGCAACGGAGCCTTCTGATGGCCAAAGTCCTGCAGGGGTCTTCCCTAAGACCTCCTTACAGTAATGCCTACCTTTTTCCAGTTGTGTTCCGGCATCTTCCGGGCAAGTAAATCGCAAAGGGAGTCTGGTTTCCGGCCTGGGCCTTTTCCCAAGATCCGTATCGATTAGCAGGGGGAGAATAGGATGATAGAATGGACTGATACTGATCTCTATCTGTCCTTCGATCCATTTTGAACTATAACGGGGAATGAGTCCTTTCATGAGTTCAAGATGGAAATCCAGGAGATCCATCTTTTCTTCTTCGCTGAACAACTGTCCTTTTTGAAAAAGAGAACTTATTAAGGGGTGCTTTCTCGAGGAAAAACCGACCCAGGTGAGATTAAACCAGACCTGAAGGTCTAAATAGTCCTGAGTTGAAAATTTCTTTCTCACTTGGGAAAAATAAGATGGGCTAAAGTCCCTTCCTCGCAACTCCAGCAGTTGCAGGTACCTCTTATGGGGTTCTACCATAGTGGGCCATTGGCAGCTGAAAAAATGTGTCAGGATGAACTCCTGGTCTGAAGGGGAGAGCTCAATGGCAGGGCGACGGCTCAATTCCAGAAAGTCGTCGGTTTTGCCCTGTATATAAGCCTGGATTTGGAAAAGAAGGGATGGAACAAGGTTAAAAGTTACCTTTGCCTCAGGCCGGGAGTCCAAACATGCTATCATGTCAGAGTAAGCCTTGACGGCATGGAGCCTGACCCAAGGCATCGCAAAGCGATCCCTTATCGGGTCAAGGTACAGAGGTTGATGCATATGCCAAAGAAAGGCAATATGTAACTGCAGCATTATACGCCCCTGGCCTTTTCCTCCCTTTCTTGCTTGGACTTGCACTCAATGCAACGGGTTGTGACAGGTCTGGCCGTCAGCCGTTTAGCCCCTATTTCTTCACCACAATCTTCACAGATGCCATAAGTCCCATCTTCGATTCTCTCTAAGGCTTTATTGATCTTTTTTATGAGCTTTCTCTCCCTATCTCTGATACGCAGCTCAAAACTACGATCAGACTCTACAGACGCCCGATCTGTTGGGTCAGGAAAGTGGTTGTTCATGTCAGTCATCTCTTCCAGGGTCTTGCCAGCTTCTCCTAAAAGATCATCGAGTTTTTTCTGGAGTAGTTTGCGAAAATATTCCAGTTGGGCCTGTTCCATGCTACTGTTCTCCTAAGAACTTTCTTTTCCAGGTTCCGCTCTTCCCGCCGGTTTTATAATCCAATCGGATTTTTTCAATAGTTATATTTTTCTCTGCTGACTTGCACATATCGTAAATGGTCAAAGCAGCAACTGAAACAGCCGTTAGTGCTTCCATTTCTACGCCAGTTGTGCCTTTTGCCTTTACACGTGCCAAAATTTCTATGGCATTTTTCTCTGAGTCCGGGGTAAAGTCAATCTCTATTTTTTGCAAAGTTAAAGGATGACAAAGGGGAATCAAGGTTTCCACTTTTTTGGCGGCCATAATCCCCGCTATCCTGGCTACAGCCAGAACATCGCCTTTTGAAATTTTACTGTCAACAAAAAGATTAAAGACGTCAGGTCCTATTATTATCCGCCCTGAAGCAACTGCCTCCCTTTGGGTCATAGGTTTTAGGCTTACGTCCACCATGTGGGCCCGGCCTTTTGTGTTTAGATGAGAAAAGGAGTTTTTGCTCAAGACGTCCCCTCATGGCTGGAGTGCCCATGTGTTTCGGATCGTCTAAACAGTTTACGAAAGAAGCCGCCTTCTTTCTTTTCTTTTTCGATATCAGCGAATTCCTGAAGCAGGGCACATTGGCGCTCTGTCAACTTGGTTGGTGTTACAACAGCAACTTCAACTATCTGATCCCCGGCTCCAAATCCTCTGAGATCAGGAACGCCAAGTCCTTTCAGTCTGAAGTGCTCTCCTGTCTGGGTTCCTGCCGGAATTTTTAAGTTGCGGGGTCCATCCAGTGTGGATACTTCAATTTCGTCTCCCATGGCCGCCTGGACAATAGAAATAGGAAGGCGAGAATATATGTCATTGCCATGACGTTCGAAAAGGTGATGAGGTTTTACATGGATTACTATGTAGAGATCCCCTCTGGGCCCATCCCTGAGACCGGCCTCACCCTCCCTCATCAGGCGCAATCTTGAGCCTGTATCTACACCTGCAGGAATACGTACCCTCACCTTGTGTCGTTCCCGGACTCTGCCTTGACCTTTGCATGCCTGGCAGGGGTCTGTGATAATTGTTCCGCTTCCGGAACAATGTGGACAAGTGGAGGAAATCCTGAAAAACCCTTCCGACCTTATTATTTGGCCTCTTCCCTGACAAGTAGGACAGGTAGTAGGATGGCTTCCAGAGGCCATACCTGTTCCCTTGCAGATAGAACAGGACTCAAGACGAACGATCTCTATTTCAGTCTCCGCACCTCTGGCAGCATCTTCAAATGAAACTTCAAGGTTGTATCTTAGATCTGCACCCGCCTCTGGCCCCATGGATGCCCCATGTTTTCGGTGAGACGTAGAAAAACCGAACAGGTCTTCAAACAGATCACCAAAGTTACTAAATATGTCTTGTGGCCCGGAAAAGCCTCTGAAGCCTGTCCCGGCTATTCCTTCGTGACCGTAAAGGTCATAGGTCTGCCTTTTCTGAGGATCTCTGAGTACTTCATAGGCCTCTGCCGCCTCTTTGAAGTGTTCCTCTGCGTCTTTATCACCCTGATTTTTATCAGGATGATATTTTAAAGCCAGCCTCCGGTAGACTTTCTTTAGTTCTTCAGATGAGCAGTCTCGGGAGACCCCCAGAATATCGTAGTAGTCTTTTTTCATTGATAATGCCTAGAAGCGGTCTTTTTCAACCTTCTGCCTGATTGGTATCTGTCTGTAATGCTTGAAAAATTCGTTGCTCTTCTGCCTCTCGGGCCAATTCTTCCAGATTTTCAAATTTTACTTTGTCTTTGGCAATTTCTCTCAATGCCAGGACTATTTCTCTGTTTTTGCATTTGACCAGGGGCTGAGCGCCCTTGCGCAATTGCTTTACCCTCTCGATCGCAAGGTGTACTAATGCAAAACGGTTAGGCAAATTTTCCAGACAGTCTTCTATTGTTATTCTCGCCATTGTATATTCTCCAATCAAAATAGCATAACATTAATCAGTGGATAGTATTTTGGGCCATCTATTTATTTTGTGACAGACCCTTAGAACAAGATCTAGTATTTTGCAAGTGCCTTTTAGAAAAATATTATGGCATCCTTCATTCGCCAGTTTACACTTTTTTCGAAAAAAGTGTGTATTATCAAATTGAATGCCGATATCGAAACTGGAAATTTGAAATTTGAAATTAGGTAACACATCTACATCTTTGCATTTTTCCCAATTTCCAATTTCAAATTTCACTGCCAAAATACAAGATCAACAAAGTGTAAACTACTTTTGACTTGTCGTGAAGTATGCCAATATTATGATAATATCAGTTTTAGTTGTCGCAATCCTTATTCAACATAACTATTGTAACTGGACTAATATGAGGAACCTTCTTGCAGGCATTTTTTCATATCTCATCATTTTAGCACCAACTGCTAATGGGCAGGATTTGGTGAAAATTTCTCAAAATAACATGCCGCAGGCAAGGATTCAGGTAACTCATGAGGCGGCATCTCCTTCATGGCAACTGGTCTGGGATAAAGCCAGGGAAATGGTGAAAAAAAACGAACTGGATGGTGCTGTAGCCCTTTACAGAGAATTGTTAAGAGATCGCCAAGGTCTTATAGAAGCCAGATGGGAATTGGCTTTAGTTTTAATGCAGTTAAATAAAGAAAGTCAAGCCATACTTGAACTTGAGCATGTTGTGGAGGCCAAACCCGATGATATTCAGGCATTATTCATTCTTACAGAACTTCTAAGCCGTTCAGGTCAGTGTGATAAAGCTATTGCCATCTATAAAAATTTGGTGACAGAACTTAGTCTCCGGGGAAAAGACTTCCACATTGCCAAGAATGAATTACTGAATATCCCTGAAGAGTTGACCTTGGTAAAGGTCTTAGAGAGCCTTGCCCGTTGTCTGGAATCCCAAAAAAGGTTTAATGAGTCTATAATATATCTCCAAAAGGCTTTAGCCATTGAACCTGACCGAAAAGACCTTGAGTTTAATCTGGCTTATGGGCTTCTACGTCTAAAAAGAGCAAAAAGCTCCTTATCTCATTTCCAGAAATTGCTACCTCAATATGAAGATGATCCAGACTTTTTAGCCAACTATGCAAAGGCCCTTTTAGCCGTTGGAGACCGAGATAAGGCCTTTAAGATATTTGAGAAGTTTGTGGCCCTTTCCAGCGATAATACCGGAGAAAATCACACAGATAATTTTATATGGGGTGTTAATGAGCTTATCTCCTTATATTTGATGGACGGAGATGTCCAGTCAGCAATCAAGATCCTTGAGGATTTGAAGTATGATCATCCTGAAGTGCTTGATAAGCAGCTTTTGGCAACTTTGGGGCGTCTGTATTTTGCCTCACGTAATTATCTTAAGGCCCTTGAGACATTCAGGATTTTTCTGAAAGAAGAACCTGACAATAAAATGGGGCTGCTGTTTATGGCCCGCGCGTATGAGCGCCTTCAGTTCCTTATACCAGCCATTTCCATTTATAAGCAACTCTTACTTCTTGAGCCCAACCCAGCCATTATTATGCATTTAGTTAAATTGTTTTTAGAAACAGAAAATTTTGTTCAGGCAAGCTTTCTAATTACGGAGAATATGCGTAGTAGACTGGAAAATGATATTATGGGAAAAGAGCTTCTATTAGATGTCTATCTGGGGAATGGGGACGGAGAAGGTGTCGAAAAACTCTTAGACAGTGAAGGCGACTTATTTAAGGATGATGACATATTGGCCTCATATGTTTCTCTTGCCACATCGATTGGTTATACGAGTACCCAGATGAGATTTCGTTTATATAACGACGCATTGCTTGCTTTGGCTGACCAAGCTGAAAAAAGGAAAGACCTCCTACAGGCCGGTGTAAAGCTGCTTTTGGGTTTTGGTCAACAGAATATGGCTGAGAGGGTGTTAAGGTATTGTTGGTCTAAGGGCCGGTCCCTGTGGTCTATTGACATGTTGATCGATAGATACCTTGAGAAAAATAGGTATGAGGATGCTGTTGTTTTGCTTGAAGAGGCACTATCTATTTATCCTTCTTCGGCAAGGCTTAAACTGAAGCAGGCCTATCTGTTTCTTAACATAGGTGAGGCCGACCTGGCAGGGGAAGTGCTTTTTTCAATTTGTGCAAGCGATAATTGGAAATGGGGGAAAGAAAAAAGGCTGCTGTGTGAGGGCTATGCCCTTGGCTTGGCAGGAAGATATGAAGAGGCACTCTATCTTTATGGAAAAATAATTCAACAGGCACCGAATCATCTGGAAGCACATAGAGGCAAATGGATCAATTTTGCAGCCTATGGATTGGGACAGAAGGCCGGTGCGGAGGCGCTGGGTTTAAAAATAATTACGGGAAAATCCCCATTTTTACATAGTAGTAAAGAGGGAAATGATGAAAGACAGGTTCCATTGCTTGTAAAAAATGGGGAGACGGTGCCGGCTCCCGGGGCCTACTTGAGAGGATTAGTACGAAGTAACAAATTGTTACCACCTAAAGAGATTCTTAGTTCTCCATTCTGTGAAATGGAAGGAGAAGCATGTCCCTTACTGCTTGCTTTATCCTATGAACATTTTGAAAACTTTTCAGAAGCGGTTGTGATGTGGCTCTCTTTCTTAAAGAGACACGAGACATACTGGCCCGGCTATGAACGTCTTGCACGGATATACGAGGGCAGAGGTAAAGTAGACTGTGCAAAAAAATTACGATACCAGACTTGCCGCAAAATAAAACATCTAAGATTGTTTCTTTATTACGGCCAAGATTACAGTGAGTCAAGAACTATCTCGGAAGAAGCCTGCCCTTCGGGCTTGTGGATATGGCAAAAGCTTGATGATATGGCCCTTGAATCCTGGGAAGGAGTATTCTGTTCCGATTAGGGAATTCCCTCATTATTCCTTGATTTTTTCGCACGTTATAGCTAAAAAGGTAAAGCTAGTATCTGGAGATATATGCGCATGAATATTTTAGTGACCGGCGGAGCCGGTTTTATCGGATCTCATCTATGTGATTACCTTATTTCTAAAGGAGAGCATGTCTCGGTCATAGATGATCTTTCCACCGGCTTCTTTGAAAATATAGTCCATCTGCAGGGTAATTCGATATTTCAATATATAAATGATACTATCCTGAACAAAGATAGGATGGATAGTCTTATTCAGCAATGTGACGTAATAGTCCATCTTGCTGCTGCTGTAGGTGTCAAATATGTCGTAGAAAATCCGCTTTCCTCTATCGAAACCAATATCTGCGGGACTGAAATCGTGCTTAATTTGGCCAACAAGCACAAGAAAAAAATACTCATAGCATCAACGTCAGAAGTCTATGGGAAACATATGCATGCCCCTCTTAAAGAGGATGACAATTTAATTTATGGTCCTCCCACTACCATGCGCTGGAGCTATGCAGCTTCGAAGCTTATAGATGAGTTTACTGCGCTTGCATATCATCGTACCAAAAAGCTCAGAGTGGCTATATTCCGTTGTTTTAATACAATAGGTCCCAGGCAGACAGGTCTCTATGGGATGGTGGTACCCAGGTTTATTCAGCAGGCACTGAGGGATGAGCCTATAACAGTTTTTGGTGACGGCCAGCAGACTCGGACATTCACTTATGTTGGGGATGTAGTAGAGTCCATATGCCGACTTATGGAGTGCAAAGAGGCAATCGGTGAAGTAGTAAATATAGGAGGCACAGAGGAAATTTCTATATCAGAGCTTGCCGAGCGCATTAAATTTCTTGTTGGGAGTAAGTCCGAAATAATCTATATTCCTTATGAACAGGTCTACGGCAAAAACTTTGAAGACATGATGCGCAGAGTTCCTTCATCTGAAAAGCTCAACAACTTAATAGGTTTTATGCCACAAACGCCTCTTGATACGATTCTTAAAAGGACCGCAGAATATTTTCGTGGTAAAATTTGAAACTGGAAATTAGAAAAAATACAAAGATGTAGATGTGTTACCTGATTTCTAATTTCCAGTTTCGACATCCGTATTCAATCGATATTTTGTAAGCGTTCACGCCCATATTGTCATTTCGACCGAAGGGAGAAATCTTAAATGCCCATGACTGTGACATATTATGTGTATCTGCTCACAAATTGGAACAATAAAGTGATGTATCTGGGGGTAACCAATAATCTGGAGCGGCGCCTTTATGAGCACAAGAACAAGCTCGTCAAAGGATTTACCGAAAAATACAACGTGAACAAGCTGGTTTATTTTGAAGAAACGCAAGACGTAACTGCTGCTATTGCCAGAGAAAAAGAAATAAAGAAATGGCGAAGAGAGAAGAATCAATTAGTGAACCGGATGAACCCAAACTGGAAAGATCTGAGTTCTGGATGGTAAAGATTTCTCCCTTTGGTCGAAATGACATGGCAGCGCGAATCATGACACATTAGCGTGAACGGTTACGATATTTTTAATTATATTATATGTCAGTTACTCTCCTCAACGCAGGCCTTTTTTTTCTCTACTCCTTTGGACTGAGTACGTTCCTGACTCCATGCGTGATCTGGCTCTCGAGACGCATTGGCTTTATGGCTCAGCCCAGGGAGGATCGGTGGCATAGGCATCCAACGGCCCTTCTGGGAGGCATTGCGTTATTCTTGTCGTTTATGCTTCCCAATTTGTTTCTCAGGGAAATCTCATCTTCCATGCTTGTCCTGACTATGGGAGCAAGTGCCATGTTTTTATTGGGGTTGGTTGATGATGTCCACGATTTGTCGCCTCAAAACAAATTTATAGGGCAATTAATCATCTCTGCTCTGATTGTGGCCGGGGGAGTGAGGATACAAGGACTGGGGCATCCCGCCGCATCCATAATCGTAACACTTTTTTGGTTCGTAGCTATTACCAATGCAGTCAATATTTTGGACAACATGGATGGTCTGGCGGCCGGCATTTCGTTTATAGCTGCCTGTTCACTTTGGGTATATAGCCAAATTGGAGGTCCGATTCAATTAGGTCTGCCGGCTATACTCCTTGCGGGGGCTACTGCTGGATTCTGGATATATAACTTTAATCCCGCCAAAATATTTATGGGGGATTGCGGAAGCCTCTTCCTGGGCTTCCTCCTGGCCGGTCTGACCGTAACAGGTACTTGGACGTCAGGGCTACCTGATCCAGCATCTGGAGGTTACACTGGAGTTACCAGTTTGGTACTAGTGCTGGTGGTCCCTGTGGCTGTTCTGATTATACCACTCTTTGACACTGCCCTTGTATCCTTTACCAGGGTCCAGACCGGACGACCTATTTCTAAAGGAGGGCGTGATCATACCTCTCATCGCATGGTTTTGCTGGGATATTCAGAAAAAAGGACTGTGTTAACACTCATGGCATGGGCGGGAAGTATATCAGCCTTGGCATTATACCTGTCATACCGGAGCGCCCAGGGACTTTTGGTTATGCTGAGTGTGGTGGCGGTGATTTCCTTGTTTTTCGGAACATTTCTTACACACTTGAATGGCACTGTTTACGATAGCAAGGCAAGAGGTTCAGATATCATATTTCGACGCTCCTTACTTTTATCCCGTGTGCTTAACAAGAAGCAAATTCTCCAGGCGGTGGTGGATACTGTGCTTATAACCATCGCCTATCTGACTTCTTATCTTTTTCGATATGACGGTGTTATTAATTTGTGGAATCAACAGCTTATAGAGAAATCTCTTCCTTTGATTATCCCTATCAAGCTGTGCTGCTTTTGGATCTTTGGGCTGTATAGAGGTCAATGGCGGTATGTAAGTATCGGAGATATGTGGCAAATCTTTAAGGCAGTTGTAGTTAGCTCCTTAATTATTGTCGGATTGCTTTTATATATTTACCGCTTCGAAGGTTATTCCAGAGTTCTTTTCCTGAACGATGCCCTATTGACTTTGGTAATGATAGGTGGCGTCCGTCTACTTATGCGCCTCTTTAAGGAATATTTCAGTCTGCAGGCCGAGCGCAGTAATTCGATACCTATTCTAATAGTAGGAGCAGGGGATGGCGGAGATCTGTTTCTGAGGGAACTTAGGCATAATTCAAATCATGATTATCTGCCGGTGGGTTTTATTGATGACGATCCCGCGAAAAAAAGCCAGATAATCCACGGTATTAAGGTCTTGGGAGACAGGGAAGACATACCTGACATTGTTAAAAGATACGGGATTCAAAGAGCCTTTGTGTCTATTATGTCCGCAACAGACGGCCAGATTGAAGGGATTTTTGATATCTGTAAAAAGGGTGGTGTAAAGTGTGATAAAGTGCGACCGCTTTTGCCAATAGTGAAAACCAGAAAAAAAGAGCCGGCCTGTTCAAAAAAAGATAAGGTCGTGCCCTTTAGGTCCAGGATGAGGAAAAATGAGCGAAAAACGCCTTTCTAAAACCGAGTGGAAACGCCTTGAAAAGGATTTGTGCCGTAGCCGAAGATCTGTTTGGTCTCAGATTACAGCTAAAGATCGAAAAAAGGCCCTTTTGTATTCAGACAAGTATAAGGACTTTATAAGTAAGGCAAAGACCGAACGGGAGTCTGTTAACATCATTGTAAACATGGCGCAGGAGAGGGGTTTTGTGCCGTTTGAACAGGCCGGGTCCGGTTCCAATCGGGTCTTGTGGACCTTCAGGGGGAAGACGGCTGCCCTGGCCGTAACAGGTAAGGCACCCATCAGTAATGGGGTCAGGATCATTGCTTCACACATAGACGCACCCCGTTTGGACCTGAAACAGAATCCCCTCTATGAAGATCTGGAGATGGCCTTTTTGAAGACTCATTATTACGGAGGAATCAAGAAATTTCACTGGGTAGCCCGTCCTTTGGCTATCCATGGCCTGGCACTAAAAGGAGACGGGAGCGCAATTCCTATCGAGTTTGGTGAGGATCCTCATGATCCTGTGCTTACAATAAATGATCTTTTGCCACATCTTGCCCGTAAGGTGCAGGATAAGAAAAAGATTTCAGAGGCCATACCGGCAGAGAAGCTTAATGTGTTGATAGGGGGTTTTCCTCTTTTAGGCCCTGAAGACCTGAAGGATGGCGTAAAATTACGTATTCTAAGGATACTGAACGAAAAATACGGCCTGGTGGAAGAAGATCTAATAAGTGCGGAGCTGGAAATTGTCCCTGCAGGTGGTTCAAGGGATGTGGGCCTGGACGGGGCCTTTGTCGGTGGCTATGGGCAGGATGATAGATCCTGTGCATATGCCTCTCTTTACTCCATCCTTGAACTTGAGGAACCTCAAGTTACCTCGGTTGCCCTGTTCCTTGATAAGGAAGAAATAGGTAGTGACGGAAATACAGGGGCCAAGTCCAGTTTTTTTGAGGTGGTGTTGTATGATCTCATGCGAAATGGAGGGCTTCAAATCGAGGCGGATAGCCTCGCACGAATGCTTATTGCGTCCAAGGCCATTTCAGCAGATGTTACAGCAGGGATAGACCCTGATTATAAAGAAGTCCATGAAGAGCATAATGATGCACTGATCGGACACGGGGTTTGCCTGACGAAATATACCGGCTCAGGAGGAAAGTACTCAGCAAATGATGCCCATGCTGAATATGTTAACTGGTTGAGGCGCGTCTGGAACGATGCCAAAGTAGTCTGGCAGGCCGGAGAGTTGGGAAAGGTGGACGAAGGCGGAGGAGGTACTGTGGCCAAGTATCTTGCCCAACGTGGCCTGGATATTGTCGACGCAGGACCTCCACTGCTCAATATGCATTCGCCCTTTGAGGTTGCACATAAGACTGACCTGTTTATGACCTACAGGGCGTTTGATGCTTTTTATAAGGCAGATGAGTAATTGAGTGATTTGGTGATTGCATGAACGTCATAGATCCCTCCTTTAGTGTGTTGGATGAATATTTTACTCATGGAAGGCTGCTTGAGCAAATCGAGCGATGCGGACGGGTCTGTTACAAGAGTGAAGACCGGATATCTCTGGAGTCAGCCAGGCCTTTTATTAAAGGGATAATAAAACGGGGTCATGAATCAGTGCTTGAGATGGCCCAGATCGTGCTTGAAATAGAGGTGGACAGCGAACTCACCATGCACAAGTTTTTTGAGAGGATACCACGGTTCTGCCAGGTGGATAAGCTGGAACGCAAGCAGTATCTGCTGTCTGGGAATCCCAGGGTTTTTAGGGACCTTGCCCGGCACCACCGTGATCTGAAGGTCGTGAAGGCTGTATTGAAAAAGCTTACAGAATTCCATCCTGTTTTATTTGAGGATCTGGTCCCACGGTTTGGCTGGGTACCGCAAGATGGTATTGTTGCTCGTGTGCTGCCTCTGGAGGAAATTAAAAACCTGCCTTTGGAACAACTTATCAGACACAGGACACTTCTGATTCATCTAATAATTAACCGGGCAGTTTCCCATGAACTGGTACGCCATAGAGTTGCTTCATACCTACAGGAATCCCAGCGTTATTGCAGATATGGTGAAGCCCGCTTTGGGGGCGAGGTAGTGTTTATCAGGCCTTGTTTTTTCAAGGAGGGATCTGATGAATACCGGTTATGGTTAGATGCGATGTCACAAGCAGAGGAAATCTATCTTAGACTCCTTAAGACAAGCTCTCCACAGGCTGCCCGCACTGTGCTGCCAAACTCCTGTAAGACCGAGATCATGGTCCATGCTACCCTTGAAGAATGGATGCATATTATGCGTCTCAGGACGTCAAGGGCCGCTGATCCTTCAATGCGAGAGATCATGTTGGCCCTTCTTTCTGACTTTGAAAGACGTTTTCCAGCAGTATTCGGACCTATAAGAGTATGTTTGATGCCGAAATTGGAAACTGGAAACTAGAAATTGGAAATTGGATAAAAAATAGGGCATCCTTCATTCACCAATTTACACTTTTTTCGAAAAAGTGTGTATTATCGAATTGAATGCCGATGTCGAAACTGGAAATTCGAAATTTGAAATTAGGTAATGCATCTACATCTTTGTGTTTCCCCCAATTTCTAATTTCAAGTTTCTAATTTCTAATTTCTAATTTCACTTAAAGGATTTTCCATATGCAGTTCAAAACCGATTTTCTTATCATAGGGAGCGGGATAGCCGGGCTGAGTCTTGCAATAAAACTCGCCCCGCTGGGACAGGTAACCGTGGTCACGAAAAAGACCGAATCCGACACGGCTACAAATTTGGCTCAGGGCGGCATAGCCTGTGTCTTTGGTGCTGATGATAGCTTTGACCTGCAACAACAAGATACGCAGCGCGCGGGAGACGGTCTATGTCACGAAGATATTGTCAAAATGATAATCAGCCAGGGCCCGGACCGTATAAGGGAGCTGGAAGACCTTGGATTGGAATTCAACAAGGAATCGCACAATCCGGATGTGCTGGATCTGGGAAGGGAAGGTGAACACTCTCGCCGCCGCATAGTGCACGTTGGGGATTTTACCGGGCGATCCGTGCAGAGGATCTTAATGGATAATGTCGATAGATTGCCTTCTGTTGAGGTCTTTGAAGACTATGTTGCAATTGACCTCATCACCGAAGGCATGATCAAGGCATATTCGCCCGGCAGCATGGAGAAGGAACGTTGTCTGGGGGCTTATCTGCTTGAAGTAGCTACAGGTAAGATCCACACCTTCCTGGCCCCTATAACAGTGCTCGCCACAGGCGGGTGCGGCAAGGTTTACCTGTATACCAGCAATCCTGATGTGGCCACAGGTGATGGTATAGCTGTAGCGTATCGTGCCGGAGCCAGGATTGCCAATCTGGAATTCGTGCAATTCCATCCCACGTGTCTCTATCATCCAAAGGCCAAAAATTTTCTTATATCAGAAGCGCTTAGGGGAGAGGGTGCCAGGCTGCTGGACCCTGAATACAAGCCATTCATGGAGAAATATGATCCCAAGCGGAAGGAGCTTGCCGGAAGAGATATAGTCGCCAGGGCCATAGATACTGAATTAAAGAATAGTGGAAAGGATTGTGTATACCTGGATATTAGTCACCGTTCTGCTGATTTCATCCGGGAGCGTTTTCCAAATATCTATGAGACCTGTCTGGGCTTTGGGATTGATATTACAAAGGAGCCGATACCGGTTGTGCCGGCGGCCCACTATATGTGTGGAGGGGTGGTTACTGACAACCACGGAGAGACAAACCTCGAAGGCCTTTTCGCTTTAGGGGAAACTGCATGTACCGGTCTGCATGGTGCCAATCGGCTTGCGTCAAACTCCCTTCTTGAAGCCCTTGCCATGGCTCACCAGGCTTTCCTAAAGATCAGTGAGATATTCCCTGGTTTGAAGGAAAAGTCATTTCCCCAAGTGCCTCCATGGGAAACCAGGGGAGCTGTGGATTTAAAAGAGGCAGTCCTTATCTCTCACAATTGGGATGTAATTCGGCGTCTGATGTGGAACTATGTCGGCATTGTCCGCAGCACAAAAAGACTTAAACTGGCCGGACAGCGCCTTTCACCGATTCTTGAAGAGATCCGGCAGCACTACTGGGAGTATATCCTCACCCGGGATTTTATAGAACTGAGGAACCTCGCACAGGTTGCGGAACTCATCATTATTGCAGCCAGTCAGCGAAAGGAGAGCAGGGGCGGGCACTTCACCATTGACTATCCCTGCAAAGACGACTGGAACTGGCGTAAAGATACAATTATTCAACGGTTGCGGAAGGAAACGTGAATATAGGCAAACCACGGCTTTCAGGTCACAGAGTCTGGGGGTTTGCTATCCTTATTTCGATTCTTATCTTCTGGCTTTGCTGGACCTGGAGGCATGAGCTATGGTCTCTCTGGTGTGGCCTATTACAGGCATTTGAACATAGAGAGTCTGTGCGAGCATATATTCTCTCCCTGGGTCATTTGGCGCCTTTTGCCTTTATCTCACTGCAGGCCCTTCAGATCGTGATATCTCCTATCCCCGGCGAGGCAACTGGTTTTATAGGTGGTTTTCTATTTGGGAAGTGGGCAGGTTTTTTTTATTCCACTGTCGGTCTTACCCTGGGCTCTGCAATTGCTTTTTTTATATCTCGTCAGTTTAGGCGCTTGGTAAGATTGTGGCTTCTCCGTTCTCGTCTATACGGCAGGTTTGAGCATCTTGTCGAGCACCAGGGGCTTTTCATCTTCTACATATTGTTCTTGTTTCCCGGATTTCCAAAGGACTTTCTTTGTTATCTTCTGGGACTGAGCCGTATGCCGTGGTTGGCCTTTCTGGTTATAGTCATATTGGGCCGTATGCCCGGGACACTGGTTCTGACATTACAAGGGGCCAATACATATGATAAAAACATAGAGGGCTTTATAAGTATTCTGTTTTTGACCCTCCTGGTATTGATACCCAGCTTGTACTACCGGGAGCGAATCTATCAGTGGGTAGAGGCACATAGTCTTAAGGAATGAGTAAGCGTTCACAGGCCACCGCATCTGCTTTGTTGTCGGGCACTTGAAGTACAGGGAGTACGTCTGCATACCCTCCGCCTCGCATCTGCAGCACCCTGTAAACGCTTACAGTTCGGTGGGTTGCGGTAAAACGGGCTTTGTAATCCCGTGAACGGTTAGGAGTGACGTAAATGCGGCAAGCTTTCCTTGATTGTTTCTCCGGGATCAGCGGAGATATGTTTTTAGGGGCCCTGATTGATGCAGGGTGGCCTGAGGAAGAATTAACGTCTCTTCCGGAGAAGCTGGGTCTTGAGAATACAGCAGTTGAGGTCCAGAGTGTTAAAAGGAAGGGCATAAAGGGCATTCAAGTCAAGGTCTCCGGGACCGGACCCCATCCATTCAGGAATTTGCGGGATGTGGAGGCAATTCTTGAAAGATCTGATCTGCAACCCGGGATAATTCGGCTTTCCCTGAAGGTATTTAATCTCCTTGCCCAGGTTGAGGCCAAGGTGCATGGCTGCTTATTAGAAGAGGTCCACTTCCATGAAATTGGGGCTGTGGATACATTGGTGGATATTGTGGGGACCATCAGCGGCTTAAACCATTTTTCTGTTGGAAAGATTTACTGCTCACCCATTCCTGTAGTCAGGGGATGGATAGATTGCGAACACGGCAGACTGCCTTTGCCTGCCCCTGCCGCTGCTGAATTGTTAAAAAATGTGCCGATTTATGGAGTGGATGGAGAGTGGGAGCTTGTTACACCAACAGGGGGTGCTTTGATAAAGGGGCTGGTAGATCATTTCAGCACTTTCCCCGAGATGAAAGTGGAAAAAATCGGATATGGGGCGGGTTCAAGGGATATTCCTCAATGGGCCAATCTCCTTCGTATCTGGCTGGGTGAAGACCGGTCATCAAAAAAGGAATCAGTCGTAGTGGAGCTAAGGAGTTATATAGATGACATGAACCCTGAGTGGTTTGAGTATCTGATGGAGCGCTTGTTTGGTGCAGGTGCCCTGGACGTTGTAATGTGTCCAATACATATGAAAAAGAATCGTCCGGGTGTTGAGCTTACAGTCTTAGCCACACATGGTTATGAAGATAGCCTTAGTCGGATCCTTTTTGAGGAATCCACTACTTCAGGGATACGCCTGAATAGGTGTCAGAGGTATATTTTGCCTAGAAGGAATGGCATGGTCCCAACCAACTGGGGTAATGTGCACGCCAAATTGATCACAAGGCCTGATGGGCGGTCCACAATTTCTCCTGAGTACGAGGCCTGCAAAGAAATAGCACGCCGGTTCAATGTCCCTTTAGGTACAGTTTATCAGGCTGTGAGCCAGATGTCGGTTGAAAATTTCGTGGATGAAGAAGGATCTGCCGTGCCTGAAGATTCTGGCGGTCACTCTTAATTTTGATTCCTAAGACTTTAAATTTCAAAGATAGATTAGTCCTATTTCTGGCAAGCGGACTATTCCTGGGATTAATCCCCTTTGCACCAGGTACATTCGGGAGCCTTCTAGGCATTCCTCTCTACTGGCTCTTCAGTCATCTTCCAATTTCCCTGGAAATATGTTCTCTTGGATTTGTTACCCTGATATCTGTATGGATCTCAGGCAGGGCAGAGCTTTTACTGGGGCATAAAGATCCATCTCAAATAGTTATAGATGAAGTGGCCGGCATGGCAGTGGCGCTTGCCGGCGCTCCACTTAAACCTTCTTTAATTATAGTTGCTTTTATGTTTTTTCGTTTTTTTGACATCTGGAAGCCTTTTCCAATAAGATATATAGATAGATCTTTCCCCGGAGGATGGGGTATTGTACTTGATGATGTTGCAGCCGGTGTTATGGCAAATTTAGCATGGAGATTGTGGGATTATATGGAAATTCTTGGACTCTCAAGGTAATCAGGTCATGCATGGTGAAATTATAGCTATAGGAGATGAACTTGTATCCGGAAAGGTATTAAATACCACTGCCAGCTTTGCAGCTAATAAGCTCTTTTATGCTGGTTACCAGGTGACCCGGATCACATCCATTGGTGATGATCCTGATAATATTGAAGAATGTCTGCTGGCAGCAATAAAGAGATCAAAATACGTTATCATCACCGGAGGGCTTGGTCCGACTACTGATGATATAACAAACGAGGTGACAGCCAAGACCTTAGGGCGTCCCCTGGTCTTGAATGAGATGATTCTAGAGAAGATCAGGAGGGCGAAACAGCGGTTTGCCAATCCTGTTTTTTTGCGGGAAAAGTTGGCCTGGTTACCTGAAGGTGCTGAAGTCCTTAATCCAGAAGGTCGTGCTGCAGGATATCTCCTGGTCCACCAGGATACCCCCCTTTTTTTTCTGCCAGGAGTGCCGGGGGAGTTGGAAGATCACATGATCCAGAGGGTTATTCCCAGGCTTAGCAAGTTTATTTCCAAAAAAATAAATATAAGACAGCAGACCTTCAAAGTCTTTGGCATGTCGGAGACAGAGATAAATGCCCTTTTTGAAGAGCTGGAATCCAGCCGGGACGGCTTGAGCATTGGTTATTATCCCAACTTCCCGGAAGTCAACGTGACTGCCACTGTAAAGGGCCTGAATCCGGAAAAAGTTGCCGAAATTTTTCATATGGCATGTAACACAATAAAACAACTGCTAGACAAACATGTAGTTGCTGTCAATGAGGAAACTCTTGAGGAGATAGTAGGTAGACTTCTGCTGGAAAAAGGCGGTATTCTTTCCCTTGCGGAGTCCTGTACAGGTGGTCTGGTAAGCCAACGGGTGACCAGCATTCCCGGCAGTTCCGGGTGGTTTGAAAGGGGAGTAATTACCTATAGCAATAAGTCGAAAGAAGATCTCCTTGGGGTCTCTCACGAAACATTATCCATCTATGGCGCAGTGAGTTCCCAGACTGCCGTGGAAATGGCAGATGGTGTAAAACGCTTAGCCGGTACAGACTATAGCCTTGCTATTACAGGTATTGCCGGTCCAACCGGAGGTACTCTTCAAAAGCCTGTGGGCACAGTCTATATTGCTTTATCAACTCCAGAACGGACAGTAGCCGAGCGATTCCGATTTGCCGGAACAAGACACATGATACAGACATTGGCAGCGGAAACTGCTCTTGATTTGCTGAGACTGTATTTGAGTTATGGTAAGCGTTTACAGGGCACCGCATCTGCTTTGTTGTCGGGCACTTGAAGTACAGGGAGTACGTCTGCGTACCCTCCGCCTCGCATCTGCAGCACCCTGTAAACGCTTACAG
>JAGGRV010000028.1 GCA_021159445.1 Deltaproteobacteria bacterium
TACAACAAAAAACCCTATTAATTTTTGTTCAATTTATTTATCTCCCGTTCCTAAACGAAGCATTATCAATGGGCTATTTTATGGCCTGACAACGATGGCCATTGAGTTTACTGCCATAGGACAGAAAAAATGGGCTCTCGAACCAAGTATAAATGGACCTTTCGTGCCCGCTTCAGAAAAAGTGCCTTTGGTTGGCGTTCACAGCCAGCCATAAAGCGAATCAAAGAGGCGGTGTCGGAAATCAAGAAGGCAGCCCGTAAGGACCCCGTCATGGGGGCCGAGGGTGCGGTATTGTTGTTGGAAAAACTGTCACCGGCGCTTGAGCATGTGGACAGCTCGTCGGGTGCCATCGGTACGGCGGTTAACAACGCCATCAATGCACTGGTACCGATCATCGCCAAAGCGCCGGCTGATGATAAATTGCGTGACAAATGGCTGGGCCGTCTTTGGGACGCTATTCAAGAGGACCAGATTCCCTACATTGAGCTTCTTCCCGACTATTGGGGAGAACTGTGCGTCACTCCGGAACGTGCCTCGTACTGGGCGGATGAGTTTATCGATATGGTGCGGTTTGCGTGGGGTCCGGACCCGGAGTTTCGCGGTTATTTCAACGGCACAACCGCCTGCTTGAGTGCTTTACTCAAGGCGGGACGGAATAACGAAATCATCGGGTTGCTGGAGTTCGCTCCTTACAAATCCTGGGATTATCGGGAGTGGGGCGTGAAAGCGCTGGCTGCCATGGGCAAGAAGGCCGAAGCTATTCGCTATGCCGAAAATTCCCGTGGTCTTAACGATAGCCCTATTGCTATCGCCCGCGCTTGCGAAGAAATCCTGCTTTCAAGCGGCATGGCCGAAGAGGCTTACAATCGCTATGCCATCGAGGCCAATCAGAAGACGACCTACTTGGCGACGTTTCGCGCCACCGCCAAGAAATACCCGCACAAGGAGGCGAGCGATATCCTGCGTGATCTCGTAGCTAGCACTCCGGGAGATGAAGGCAAGTGGTTTGCCGCGGCAAAGTCTGTGGGGCTTTACAGTGAGGCCGTCGAACTTGCCAATCGCACGCCCTGTGATCCGAGAACTCTCACCCGGGCTGCACGGGATATGGAGGTAACAAAGCCGCGATTTGCCATCGAAACCGGGATGGCAGCGCTCAGGTGGCTGGTTGAGGGTTATGGATACGAAATTACCGGCATGGATGTGTGGGCGGCCTACAACCACACCATGAAGGCCGCCGAAAATGCGGAAGTCAAGACCGAAACCTTTGAACGTATCCGCAAACTCGTTGCGGGTGAGGTCCCCGGTGATCGTTTTGTCACCAAGGTCCTCGGTCGAGAACTCGGTCTGAATTAACTGAATAGTTACAGCTATTGAAAAGTTCAAGATGAACTATGACAATAGCTATGAGAAACAATACGGTTTCTTCAGTTCCAGCTTTTAAGGGATCATGCCTCCGCCATCAGATTTCCGACCAGTTTGGAGAACCTGGAGGGATCATCCACCTTGCCGCCCTCTCCGATGACCGCAAGATCCACAAGCAGGTGGATGTAGTCGTTGAGCTGCGCGTCGTTTTTGTCCTTTTCGAACATGGCGTGGATCTTTTCCATCACCGGATGGGCCATATTGAGCTCCAGAACGCGCTTGTTCTCCGGTGTCTTCTGACCAGAGGCCTTGAGAATTTTTTCCATGTAACCGCTCATGTCATAGGTGTTGCCGGACAGGCAGGCTACCGAATCGGTGAGGCGCGTAGACGGGCGCACTTCCTTGATGGTGTCTTGCAACTGCGTCCGGATGTGCTTGAACAAGGTTTCGTACTGGCCTTTTTTGTCCTCGTCCACCTTTTCCAGGTCCAGATCGCCCTTTTCCGCGCTCTTGAGCGGCTTGCCGTCGTATTCGGTCAGGGTCTGGGTCACCCATTCGTCAACCGGGTCGGTCATCAGCAGGACCTCATAGTCCTTTGATTTGAGCTGTTCGAGCAGAGGGCTGTGGATAAGCGCCGACAGGTTCTCGCCGGTGATGTAGTAAATCTCTTTCTGGTCCGGCTGCATACCGGCAACGTAGTCCTTAAGCGACTGCCACTTGCCGTCGGATTTGGTGGTCTTGTAACGTAGCAGGTCGGCGATCTTGTCTTTGTTATCCGAATCGGTGTGCACCCCAATCTTGAGGACGGCGCCGAACTCCTCCCAGAACTTTTCGTATTTCTCGGGGTCCATGTTCTTCAGCAGATCCAGGATCTTTTTGGCCAGATTGTGCCGGATGTTGCGCACCAGTCGATCCTGCTGCAGGATTTCCCGGCTGATATTGAGGTTTAGGTCCGGGGCGTCCACCACCCCCTTAACGAAACGTAAGTATTCCGGCATCAGTTCCTTGCAGTCGTCCATAATGAAAATGCGTTTGCAGTAGAGCTGTACCCCGTGTTTGAATGCCGGGGAAAAAAGATCAAACGGCGCCTGGGAAGGGATGTAGAGCAGGGCCGAATATTCGGTGGTGCCCTCCAGCTTCAGGTGCAGCTTTTCCAACGGCGGCTGCCAGTCGTGGCTGATGTGCCGGTAGAATTCCTCGTACTCCTTGTCGTCGATGTCCTTTTTGTTTCTGGACCAGATCGCCTTCATGGAGTTGAGCGTTTCGGTTTTTAAAACCTTGCGGGTGGTTTCCCCTATGGGTTTGCCGTCTTTGTCCTTGAGTTGTTCTTTGTCGGGAATCGGTTCATCCTTCTCCACGTCCATGAGTATGGGATAGGCCACGAAATCGGAATGCTGCTTGATGATGTCGCGGATGGTCCACTCGTCGGTAAAGTCCGGCTCGCCTTCTTCCTTTTTTTTCAGTTCCAGGGTAATGATTGTCCCCCGGCTGTCTTTTTCAGCTTCGGTGATGGTAAACTTCCCGTCCCCTTGGGATTCCCAGCGCACCGCCTTGTCCGCGCCCGCGGCCCGGGTCAGCAGCGTCACCTTTTCGGCCACGATAAAGGAGCTGTAAAAGCCGACGCCGAACTGGCCGATCAGCTCCGGGGTAAGGGTATTGTCCTTGTTGAGCTGCGCCATGGCTTCGAGAAAGGCCCCTGTGCCGCTTTTGGCGATAGTGCCGATATTTTCCAGCACCTCGTCGTAGGTCATGCCAATGCCATTGTCCGTAACTGTCAGCGTATTTTTTATCTTGTCCAGTTCGATTCGGATGCTAAATTCCGTGTCATTCCCCAGAATCCCCTCCTCGGTCTGGGCCTTGAAGCGCAACTTGTCGATGGCGTCCGAGGCATTGGATATCAGTTCCCGCAGAAAAATCTCCTTGTTTGAATATAGCGAGTTGATGATCAGGTTCAGCAACTGTTTGACTTCAGTTTTGAATTCATGGGTTTCGGTTCTGGTGGTCATTTATCTGGATACCTCCGGTTCTTAAGGGAAAACGTATCGAAAAAAAGCGACCATCGTCGCTGTTAAAAAACTCCGCGTATTTGGATTATATAATGCGTGCGAATTCAAAATTGTCAAGATAGGCTATTAAATGCCATTGGTGATATTGCACCTACTCATTCCATATCGCTGAAGGAAGGAAGCAGTAGCTGCGAGTCTGGCTGGTCGGCAACCTGTCGGACCTTTTTATGCCTTAATTTTATTGATTGGCTTATTGAGTGTCGATCTTCAGTCATAAGAGGGGTGAAGTGGTCCAGCAGCTTATCTCTGGTGACAGGATTTATATCAGGGGCGGCCTTTTGCCGCCAGGTATCAAATAACCAGCTAAAGCAGGCACCTTTCAATTTCCGGCCATCCTGTACTATTTCTTTCGATTCGGCAACCAGTAAACTATCATCAGGGACCAGATTTACAACTGCCGGGGAATGGGTATTTACAATGACCTGGCGTAATGGATTGCTTGGGCCAATTTGGTTTTTAACGTCAGTAGCAATATCCTGAAGGAGTTGCAACAATGCGGGAATTCGCTCAGGATAAATGCTGTCTTCCGGCTCTTCCAGGCAGATGAGCCCGCTTGTTTTTGGATCTGATTCCAAGACAGCCAGTGCCAAAAAGCGCAATGTCCCGTCGGAAAGTAAATGTGCTGGATAAACCGTTCCATTATGGTCAGTTAATTCCAGTGTTAGAAGCCTGCGCCGCTCATCCCGGTCAATTCTGATGCTGTAAACATCGTCTATAAGTTCAGATAAGCGGGCAGCAACCTTGTCATAAAACCAGACAGCGGCCTCGTCCTTAGAGGTATGGTTTGTGTATTTATGGGAATGTGCAAGATAATACAGAGTTGCAGCGAGGTGAGAACCATCAGGACCTAATCCCGCATGGGTTATAAATCTGTCAGGTTCACGTATTGAAGAAGGCTCCAACTGTAATAATTGCCAGGATTGCATTTCTCTGCGCGCTAAAAGGGCTGTTGGATTCTCAATGGTGTTTACAGTAGAGAGCACAGTACGTGGGAGATTTGATGCAGAAACAGTCTTTGTTTTCCTGCCGCCACCTTCCTGAATTAATTTAATAATACGGTTTTCCCCTTGATATCCGGTTGAAATAAAGGGTGAAGTCCTTTTGCCACGGACTGCAGATTTGCGCCAGATACTTGCTTTGTGGGGAAATCTTAAATGTCTCCACGCCTCGCTCAGCTTTATATAATCAAGATCTTCACGAATAAGTTCAAGCGATCCCAGCGAAGGCAGGCCTTTATCCACCCGATAGGCCAGAACCACAGTGTAACGCAGAAAAGTAATGCCGGCTTTTGCTTTCTGACCCAAATCGTCAATGCCTTCGCTCGGGATTATCATCTCTGCTTCAAAAGATATTTCCTTGGTAAATTTATCACCAATACGGTGGAACAGGCTGCGTATATCAGCAGATCTTTCTCCTCCGGCACGAACGGATAGAGCGGCATTAACCATGGTTTCATTAGTTAGCGCACGCAGAAATCTGATAGCGTCAAACAGGTTGGATTTGCCAACGCCATTCGCGCCTGCCACACAGGTAAATGGTCCAAAACGGACATCAACATCCACAAGATTTTTGAAGCCGGAGACCTTTAAGCGGGTTAACATAATTATTTTTCAGTTTTAGACACTTTAGCTCACTTTAGGCACTTCAAACTCAGTCAACGTGTTTTTTCTCTTTTGGCAGGCAATCCTGGCTTTGTGGAGAAGGTCTTCGTATTATGTGAAAAAAGGATAGTATTCTCTGTATAGTATGTCAAACAGAATGATCAGATAGAGCGTAGAAACAGCAACATTGCCTTTGGTCGTCAAGTGTGATAGGAATTTTTCAATATGCTTTGCATCAAATTTCCGGGGGTGAATTTTGCCTCTGAAAAACTGAATATAGCGACTAATCCATTGGCAGTAAAATGAAGGCCCCACCCATGGGGTACTTTTGGCTATATTCCTTGGTTTGGGCATTTGGAGGATTTTTTGATGAACGGAAAGCCAACCTATGAAGAATTGGTACAGAGTATAAAAGAATTAGATAAAGAACTGTCTGATAAAGATCATTTGATAAATGCCTTGGAGAAAAAGCTGACGAAGCTTGAGATAATATCTGAGGATAGCTCCCCCGGGGATGAGAAAATCAAGGTGTCCGGCAATATGGAATGGAATACCGAAAAAGGCATTTGCACCCTTGAAAGTCTCCCTGTGGTCATAATGTGGATCGATACAACTCTTGCAGGTTTGATGTCTGGGCTTCAGGTAATGGTTGGAACCGAGCGTTTTAACTTAGCCTTACAGAGTGAAGGACGCAAAAGTGTTGACGCTGACTGGATGGTAATCTCCCAATTTTCAGATTTTCGCGAAGGTTTTACGGCAATTTCCAATATCGCAGCTATGGCAGGCTGGGGTGAATGGAAGTTAATCTCACTAGATAAAAAAAAGAAAGAATGCCTTTTCCGGGTCAAGAACAGTTGGGAAGGGCGTTATCAAAAGGCCCTGGGGGTATGCTGGGGAAGTGGGATGCTTGCCGGTAAAATGGCAGGCTATTGTTCCAAACTTTTTGATACCAACTGCTGGGCCGAACAAAAGACGTTTATTGCCAAAGGAGGCGAATTCGATGAGTTCGTGGTAGCCCCCTCGGAACGTTCGATAGAAATAGAGATAGAAAATCTTATCGCTACAGATGAGGCGACAAAGGCGGATATGGCCGTGGCGTTGCAAAAGCTGCGAGAAGAAGTAAACGAACGTCAACGTGCGGAAGAGTCGCTAATTGAGAGTGAGGAGAAATATCGGGATCTGGTAGAGAGTGCAAACAGTATTATTCTCGGGTGGGACATAGAAGGCAACATAATCTATATGAATCCTTATGGTCTTGATTTTTTTGGATACAGTATGGAGGAACTTCTTGGCAAAAATGTTGTCGGTACCATCGTTCCCGAAACTGAAACTACTACAACAAGAGATCTTGCTTGGTTGATGAAAGATATACAAAAAGATCCTGACAAATACAAAAATAGCGAAAATGAAAACACGAGGAAAGACGGTAAGCGCGTCTGGATATCCTGGACCAATAGGGCGGTTATGGATAAAGACGGCAACCCCGCAGAAATATTAAGCATAGGTAATGATGTTACGGAAAAAAAGAATCTTGAAGCCAGGCTTCGGCGAGCAGAGAAAATGGAGGCTATCGGTACTCTTGCAGGGGGAGTAGCTCACGACTTGAATAATGTTTTGTCTGGTATTGTAAGTTATCCTGACTTGTTATTAATGCAACTACCGGAAGAAAGCCCTCTAAGAAAGCCTATCCGAACTATTCTAGAGTCGGGGCAAAAGGCTGCTGCTATTGTCCAGAATTTGTTGACTTTGGCAAGAAGAGGCGTAGCGACTACAGAAGTCGCGAACCTAAATACTATCATTCAAGAATACCAGAAAAGCCCAGAGTTTGAAAAGCTGAGATCATTTCATCCTAATGTTGAAATAGAGATCCATCTTGAAAAAGATATATTAAATATACTCGGCTCCCCGGTTCACCTTTCTGAGACCTTGGTGAATTTAGTCTCCAACGCGGCAGAAGCTATGCCCAAAGGGGGGAAACTCTCTATATCAACGGAAAATCGATATATTGACAGTCCGGTCAGCGGTTATGACGATGTGGCGGAAGGAGATTATGTTGTTCTTGAAGTTTCTGATACTGGCAAAGGTATCTCTCCCAAATATATGAATAGGATATTTGAACCTTTCTTTACGAAAAAGAAAATGGGAAGGAGCGGAACTGGATTGGGAATGTCTGTTGTATGGGGGACCGTTAAGGACCATAATGGCTATATTGATGTAAAAAGCGAAGTAGGGGAAGGAACGACTTTCTCTCTTTTCTTTCCTGCAACAAGGCAAGAATTATCTAAAAAAGCAACCAGTTTACATGTTGAGGATTATATGGGCAGAGGCGAATCAGTTTTAGTGGTCGATGATGTCGAAGAACAAAGGCAAATTGCGTTTACTATCCTGTCTGAATTAGGTTATTCTGTGACTACAACTTCAAGCGGGGAAGAAGCACTAGATTATATGAAAAATAATTTCGCTGATTTGTTGGTCTTAGACATGATTATGCCGCCTGGAATGGATGGCCTTGACACCTACAGGAAAATCGTTGAATTGCATCCCAATCAGAAAGCAATTATCGCAAGCGGATTTTCAGAAACAGCACGTGTAAAAGAGGCGCAAAGGTTGGGTGCGGGGCAATACCTGAGAAAACCATATACTTTAGAGAGCATAGGCACTGCTGTAAAAAACGAGTTAGGAACGGGAGATAAATAAGTTGAACAAAAATTAACAGGATTTTTTGTTGTATTCAAGGCGCGAGGAGCGAGCATAACGGGTTATGTGATCGACGAGCAACGAAGAAGACGGCAAAAAAGACATTAATTTGTTCAAGTTATTTATTGTACGTTCCTTAAGCAAACAATAGCATAATAACGTTGCCAATTTACACAATATATCTTACCGGCACCATTTTTCCATGGTTCCCGCGTCCAATCCCCTAAGCTTTTTTAAAAATGGATTGGCCATTTCAGCGAGGTGTGCATGACCCGCAGGATGGCAACCATACCATCCTGTTCAGCATAGACAACAATGTACGGTAGGCCGGAGATAACAAGTTCCCTGGTGCCAGCCACCCTGCCAGGACGGCCAAGGCTGGGTTGATCCGCCAAAAGCTGCACGCTGTTCCATGTTTTTTGCGCCACCCTGGACACTGCCGCCGGACTGTCTGTAGCGATGTATTCCACGGCGCTATCCAAGCTAACAATCGCCTTCTGGGTCCAGCTAATCCGCATTCACACCCCATTTCCCAAACCGGGCCGCAACTTCTTCATCTCTTGCGAACTCACCTCGCCGCGCCTCGTCAAGCCCAGCCTGCACCTCCCGGACAAACCATTCCTCATAGCTTAAAAATTTCTCCACAGCCTGGTTGATGACCCAGGTCCTGGACCTGTTCAAAGTCTTTGCCATGGTATTAACACGGTCAAGGACCTCGTCGCTCATGCGGACAGTTGTTACTCTCATGATGCTGCCTCCATTTATCACGCATTGTTGTATTCATTTATATTAATATAAAATACAACAAAGAGAAAAAAATCAAATATCCAAATCAGTCCATATTCCCCGCGGATAAGAAGCTCAAAGCTCAAAGAGCTATCGTAATCAACCCCTTTCAGCTTTCAACTTCAGGCTTTCAGCTCTTATGCAACGCCGCAGATTGGGTTTTTTCAGCGGAATCATACTATTTTAGTGCTTGCCGCTTTATTATTGATTGTTTTGATCCAGAACACGCAACCTATTACCTTCCGAATGCTATTTGGAAAATTATATGTCCCAGATTATCTTTACGCCCCGATAATAGCTCTTAGCTTCGTGATAAGTAAACTTGCATTTATGCCACCAAATCCTGAGTTGCAGGATAATATAGATGGGCAATCCAAGGCGAGGGGTTTTTGTCCGGTTACATGGCCAATGCCGGATTCTGGTGTTGTCAGCCCAACGCTTGGAGGAATCAGGCCTCTCTTCAGGCTTTCAACAGATAAGACCGCCTCGATTACGCCTGCAGCTCCAAGGCAGTGGCCTATAGCTCCTTTCACAGAATGAAAAGGCGGATTGTTTTTGCCCCACAAGGTGGTGAATGCGTATATCTCCATGGCATCGTTATGCCGGGTGCCGGTACCGTGGGCATTGATAGCGCCTACTTGCCGGCGGCAATTATCTGTAGCCTTTTTTATGGAAGCTATCAGCCCGCTTGCCTCCCTGTCCGGCGCTGTGATGTGAACTGCATCACAGGCCGCCCCCCATCCGGTTATCCGAGCAAGGATAGGCCAATTGCGTTGATGGGCCTCTTCTGTGGCGCATAAAAGCATGATTCCTGCCCCTTCGCCCAGGGAAAGTCCATCACGTCTGAGATCGAAGGGACGGCAAGGTTGAGAGGAATGCGCCATCAGACTTGCGAAACCGGCCAGCACAAATCTGCTCAATATATCTATACCAATCACAGCGACAATTTTTGCATCACCACTGATAATCCTGTGTACCCCTTGAATTACAGCCATTGTCCCGGATGCACAGGCAGCGCTGATTGTGCTTACAGGGCCTTTAAGGCCAAGTTCTCTCGCTATATAACTTGCTGTATCACAAGGTTGGCCTGGTCTGGGACCGGCTGACCGGGCAAGGAGTTCGTCCGGAGCCCCTTTTGTGATGGCCAGAATGAGGGTGGTGTCATCCGGAATCAAGGGGCAGTCAGCAAAAAGCAATTTTATCAAAGCTTGAAGGCGTTTTGCTGTTCCCAGCTCCCCTTCAAGCCTCTTTATAAACCCTACCGGCCATTTGCCAAAGAAACCGTCTGATTTAAGACAGGCAATGGCAGAGCGTCCTTCCATCAGTCCGCTCCACGTCTCGTCTAAATTACCAAGAGAAGTTATCGCTTTGGTGGCCACAACAGCTACAGATTTCATTCCAGCTTGCCATCTTTCCACTTCTGCCGAAAATCCTCAATCCAGGCAGTCGGCATAAGTAAAACAAGTCCCTTCATATCTGTCAGGAGCTGAACCGTATACCCAGCAGCCATCAGACGTCCATCCTGGCCTGTAATATGATATTCAAAGTTCAGCCTCATGGCATCACACCAGTGTAACGTGGTCTTAATATTCATTATCTCATCAAAGCGTAACGAAGCTTTATAGTCGATGTGCATTTTCACAATAGGAGCTGCCAGCCCTTCATCCTTGAACTTCATGTAACGCAGACCATACCTGTCTCCAAATGCCACTCGGCCGTCTTCCAGATAACTCACATACCGGCCGTGCCATACCATCCCCAATGGATCTATTTCTTCAAACCTGACCTTGCGAGAAATAGTGACTGTAAGAGGCCGTGGGGCATCAGGCTCTTGAGGAAAGTAGCAACGTTGAAATCTCATATCTGTATCCATTCAGAGGTTCTGGGTTCAAAGGTTCAAAGGTTCAGGGATCACTCTGTATTTTCACAAAAATCTATTCTACCCGTGGTCACGGTCTCATTTTTATGGAAGATTCTGAATTTGGCCCTCCATGTCATTTGGTGTTTTTTTAAATTCACATTTATTGATATCTGTTCCTTTGGCTGGACAAAGTCTCGGAATTTGATTCGTCCCGTAGCAATGGGCACAAGTTGTCGGTTCAGGGCCTTAATGGCCAATGAACGGACTGCCGCCATTTGTATGATGCCAGGGAGTATTGGTTGATCTGGAAAGTGGCCCTGAAAGCATGGAAAATCAGGCTGAAAGACAAACGTGCCATTCACGAATATATCTTCACCCCTATTTTCTGTGTATTCAGTTAAAGATTCCAACAAAGCCTGTTCTATGGAATCAGTATTGAGTTCTTTTATCATAAGTCATATGAACCTTGAAATAATTCCAGGGTCAGTTTAGAGCGCCTCCATGGCTCTTGCAGCACCGCACAAACAAATCCTTCAGTTACATCTTTACTATAAAAATAGTCTACAGACCAAACCAAAAAAGGGCCAAAGCGGGCTTCTTTTCTTTCCACATCCAAAGCGGGCTTTTTCTTACATATTCTAATGAAACCATGTCTGAAACAATGGACATCATCTGACATGGTATCAAAAATGCGTAAAGTGGATTCGGAAAGATATTCCGGCAAACCACGGTCGCGTATCGCCTTTACGGCAGCAATAACTTTGACATCGCTTCCATCAGACATTGCAGTCTCCAACAACTTGATACCCGTGGCATCAAGCAAGACCAAGTGGAAATCAGGGCCGAGAGTTCTCACTGCTATCACACCGGTAAATCGTTCAGCCCCCCATTTTTCTATAGTAAGTTTCCAGAGAGATTCCTCCACATGTATAAAATGCTGTTCGTTATATTCAGGGATTTTGTTAATACCGCACCCTGAGATAAACTGAATTATTAATATGAACAGTATCCCGCGCATCATGTTTCGTTTCCATTATACGGTTTCAAAATCACCGGTGTAATCCATAGTGCGGTCGGCCAGGCTGCTCCGATCCCGACAAGCACTGTAGCTCCCAGTGTATGGAGGGCTGGATGCTCTGCCAGGGTCAATACACCGAAACCTGAGAGGGTGCTGACAGCGCACATGCTTACAGCAAAAAACGTGGTTTTGGAAATCGCCCTCTGAAAGGCGCATACTACAAATATGCCATAGTCTACGCTAATGCCTATTACCATGATCCCAATGAGTATGTGCATAAGGTTGATGTCTTTATTGCACAGGTAATTGAATATGGCCATGAACGACAGGGCGGAAAGCACAGGTGCCAGTGCTGCAAGCACAGGCATTGGCCTTTGAAAGAAAAACCACATCAGACATACTATGAGTAGGCCCGCGGCAACAGAAAGCCTGGTTACGTCATGGCGCACGAGTGCCTCTATATTAGAACGCCATTTGGAATTGGAAAGGACTGCAACTCCGCGAATTTGTTCTTCCAGTTTTTTAAGTACAGGCCAAGTGTCGGGAGTATCCGGGGCAATTGTAGTTATCAGTATCTCATGCCCATTATTGTCCTGATTTTTTTTGCCGTGCTTATCCGGCAGACGCAGCATGGAACATATCAATGGTGAAAGCGGCCCGGAAATCAGAACACTTGGATCCAGGATAACAGGCTTTGCAGACAACCATTCAAAAAAGGGTGAAAAGGCCCCGGAGACAAACCCCAGTTCCGTTCCAATTCGGTCAATTTCCTTTTCAACGCAGACGCGCCGTTTTTCCCAAAAAACATTCCAGTTTGATATGTTTTGTGCCTGCAAGAATGGTCCTGGAAGAATGGGAGAAATACTTCGCAAACCCGATATGGAATTACGCTGAAGTTCTTCATAGACTTGATCGTTTCTATCCAGGGCCTGTGACAGGGTCTTTCCTGAAGCCAGGATAAATGCCTCATCTCCCGCTGGTCCCCATGTAGCGCGAAAATGGGCCTCGTCTGCTTTTATCTTTGGAGTAACCATGTCCAGTGTCTGAAGATTTCCATTATAGTGCAACCCGGGCCAGGCCAAAGCCCCGGCGGCAAGCAACAGCCCCCATAATATAAGTTTTAGGGTTGAATGCCTGATGCCTGGCGTTATATGTTCCACTTTTGAAATTTGGGGCTTTCTTATTGCAAGGGTGGGCACAAGCATCCAGGCCAATAACACAGCCAGAAAAACCCCGGTTATGGCCAGGGTTGCCATTTGCCTGTGAGATGGGACTTCAGAGAAGAGCAACACCACAAAGACACCAAGAGTGGTGGCTGTGGATAAAATCACCGGGCGTTTAATACCCTTGAGGACGGCATCTTTGCCCCCGGGATTTCTGGAAAGCGCAAGATAGATATGTATGGCAGAATCTACTGCAATACCCAGAAGGACAATGCCGAACCCGAGGGCAATAGCACTTACCCGATCGTAAAAAAGCCTCAGAACGGCTATTGCCACAGGGGCGGCCATAAAGGGAATGCCCACTACCAATAACGCGCGGGGATCCCGAAAAATCAGGAAAAAGAATATAAACAGTGTCAAAGTGGCCAATGGCAGGAGCTTGCGCAGATCTTTCTGGACTGTGCGGGCGTTTGCCAGGGTATGTGGAAGGGCGCCGATGATTCGTGCGCTTACTCCATGAACCATGCCTTGCTGAAGGGCCTTTTGTACCTCACTCTGTACTTGTTCCGCAGCCTTGGAGTCTGTGAGCGGAAGTGCGCTTTCAGCCCAGATAAGGCAACTCCTGCCGTCCTGACTGAAAAAAAATCCGTCTCGTATCTGAGCCGTGAATTCACCACGAAGGCTGGAAAGGCGTTTTATAAGAAGACGTGACAGACCAAGCGGGTCCCTGCGTATCTGTTCCTTGAGTGGCAATCCGGCAGGGCTGTTTAACAGGGCAAAATCCTCTGTAAGGGCCTGATTAAGTCCATCCGTAGTAAGCTGGGATTGTATCCGGCGCAGGTCTTCTTCTGCCAGAAGGGCCGGCAGATGGGACCATAGTTGATCCAGAAGTCTCCATTCATAGCCTGGAGGAAGCTGATATAACACTTCCCTGAATACGGGATTTTCCGCAAGAACTGATCCAACTTGTCCGGCAGAAGTTTTGAGTGCCTGTTCAATTCCATTCCTTGAAACAGTCGTCTGGGAAGGATCTATTTCCAGGCTGATAAAGACACGATTTACCAGCCCCATACGTTGCAGCAACTGGATATCCCCGCGCACCGCCGTATCCGGCAAGAGGTCCAGTGCATCCTCTCCAAGATATATCCCACTGGCTGCAAACAATCCAAATGCGGCCAGGAAAAAAGCAATGCCCCATTTCAGCCAGGCGGAATTGGTGTTCACGGGCTGCTACACCTGGTAAAAAGGGATTGGTTCAGGGGTTGGTTCAGGATAAAATCGCTAAACGAAATTACCGTATGGTCTCCGCCGGGTTCCTGTATTCTTACTGTAGTTGGCTGTAACGAGGTAGAATTAAAGCTGATCTTCACACTGGAAATTGCCCTTGCTATCTTTGGGTCGTTTGATGTAAGTACAAGGCAGGGACCTTGTTCAAGCAATACCATACGGTATTGTTTTTGTAGAGTAGTATATGATCCGTTTACCCAGGTCCAGATTTGTTTAGATACCATTTGCATTACCGGATCTGTAGCCAGATTAAATCTCTGAGGTTCACTATTGCCACTGCATTTTAAGCCTTTGGCGCCATTAAAAATCAATACAGAGGCTATAGGGCTTGTGAATTCCCAACGCAGTTTGTCCGGCTTTTCCAAGGCCATGCGGCCTTGAAAGATAACCGGCCGGGCAAAGATGGCTAAATGACGTTCCTGTTTCAGTGTGCACGTTAAGGTCTTGACAGTGGCGGCCTTTGCCTCTACCTCGTGGATAAATGATGAAAGTCTGCCGTTGTCTTCTGCAAAAACAGGAGGGACAATAAAAAGAAGGGGCAAAAGCATAAGTATCAGTTTCCGCCTCATTCCTTTTCCTCCCACACCTTTAGTTCGCCGCAGGCTACAAGTCCATTTCGACCGATTACCCTGCCTTCCATAATGGTTACTGCCTGGAACTCAAAGGTCTTCTTGAGGTTTATCTGCAAAGTTTCTCCCGGACGTACCCTGTTTATCCAGGAAAAGTTGTCTATTCCCACGAGATAGCCGATTAATGGCGGCCGGTTTTCCTTCCTGGCGTCAAATCCGTTTATTGTAGCTATGGACTGTGCGATAAGTTCAATAAAGTATTCCGGGAGAAGGCCTCCCTGTGGACCCAAAAAAATTCCCTCTGTTGGGACTATGGCTTCTGCCAGCGCAGTATCCTCGTTCCTTTCAAGGAGCCGGTGAACAATGAGCATGGGCGGGCGATGAGGGACCAGGAGCCGAGCAGGCAGGGGCAGGGAAGCGCTGGCGCTGTTGGAGTTCATGGAATCTTGAAGACCGCTCACATGTAAAGGCCCCCGTTTACTCCTATAACCTGCCCTGTAATGTAGCTTGCCTCATCGCTCAGCAGGAAGTTTACCACCCCTGCCACCTCTTCAGGCCGTCCGATGCGTCCGAGGGGGATTGTCGGAAGCAGTTTTTCTCTGGGCAGGTCCCGGATCATCTCCGTCTCAATGAGCCCCGGTGATACCACGTTGACCAGAATGTTGCGCTTGGCTATCTCCCGGGCAAGTGCCTTGGATGCCCCTATGAGCCCTGCCTTTGCCGCAGAGTAGTTAACCTGACCTGCCAGGCCTGTCTCCCCTGACACAGAGGCTATGGCAATGATCCGGCCGCGTCTTTTGGACAGCATGACCTTTAATAGAATACGCGTCAGCAGAAAGAAACCGGTCAGGTGGACATTGAGCACAGTATCCCAATCGTCCCGACGCATCAGGGCCACCACTGTGTCACGGGTGACTCCGGCATTGTGGACTAAAGCGTATGGCACTTCCTCATCCAGCAGTGGAGTAAGGGCCTTGTCCACAGCCGGTTCGTCAGCCACATCAAAGGGTAAAAGAGTACAGCGCTGTCCTCGGGCCTCGATGTCATTTTTTACAGATGCGGCCGTTTCATGCGAGGAGCGGTAATTGAGCCAGATATCATAGCCCGCGCCGGCCAGTCTTTTGGCAATAGCAGCTCCAATACCCCGGCTGCCGCCTGTAATCAATACTGTGCGTGGTTTGTCCATAATACGTTCCTATGCATAACATCGTAACCTTTTACAGGTTCAGAGGTTTAGGGTTCGAGAAAAAGATGAACATCGACGTTCATCTTTTCAGACCTCTCCAAGTCGTTTATTGCTTCTGGCAAATCTGAGAAAATCTCCCATATTCTCCAAAAAACGCAACCAACTATCAGGTGAGCGCCAGACCATAGCCGCATAACCTAAAAGGACTTTCGGGCGCATAAAATGGGTCTTGTAAAATTTCTGGAAAAGTTCCTCCATTTGTTCCTTGGTCATACCTTTGGGAATGAATTGGAAGTGCATGCAGTCCATTTTTTCCCAGTCTTCATCAAATTCTCCTAATTCATGGATGTTTTGATAAATGGGAGAGCCGGGGAATGGAGTAAACTTGGCCAGGTTAAAATCGTCAATGGGCAGGGAGAATACATAGTCCATGCTCTTCTTGATGCTGGCTTCCGTCTCACCCGGCAACCCCATCATCAAAAGCCCTTTAGTACGGATCCCTGCCTGTTTGATCAAGCGTATTTTGTCTGCCAATATTTGCAGGTTTACATGCTGCCGGTGTTGGGCCAGAAGAATTTCGTCACCGGTTTCAATTCCAAGGCTGATCATCCAACATCCCGCTGCCTTCATTTGTCGAAGCAGATCCAAATCAATGTGTTCAGCCCGCACAGCACAGTTAAAACTCATTCCCAATGGGCTGTCTATCAGCATCTGTGTAAATGCATCAATCCTTTTGCGGTTGAAAGTAAATTGATCGTCATAGAAATTGATATGCCGTATCCCGAAGCGTTCCTTCAGGTAGCACAGATGCTGATACATATACTCGGCTGAATTATAACGGAAACTGCGCCGGAATACCGACCGGTCACAATAGCTGCAGGCATAAGGGCAACCACGGCTGGATATGCAACTGGTATTGGGAACCTTAGGATAATTAAATATGGGCAGCCTGTAGGCTTCGGGGTACCCTTCCAATTCTTCGTAGGCGGGAAACGGAAGGGTGTCGAGTACAATCCCTTTATCCCGATAACCGGTGAAACAGGCATCTCCTCCGGCATCCCGGTATATTACACCCTGAATCAGGGCAGCCTCCTCCCCGCCACACTCCATCAGTTCGGCAAGGGTCTGCTCCCCTTCACCTACAACGACAAAATCAATAACAGGAAAATCTTCCAGGACCCGTTCTTTCATGGCCGAAACATGGGGACCGCCCAATACCGCCTGGATGTTGGGCAGGATACTCTTGGCGATTTTTACGATGCGGACTGCGTCAAGAAAGCTCGATGTGGTGCAGCTCACGCCTATAAAGGCCGGTTGTTCTGTCAACAGATAATCACGGACAAAACGATCCGAGTCAGGCCGGGCATAGTAGTCGATAATAGCGGCATCATTTCCCTGTTTTTTGAGAAAGGCCGCTATGCTTGCCAGCCCCAGAGGAGGCATGATATTTGCCATTCTGGAAATGTCCCTGCCTGCAGCTTCTATACGATAGCCAAGCGGATGGACCAGCAAAATGTTTTTTGCATTCAGAGTGATCATTTTCTTTTTATGCCATTGGAGCGCAATCCTTTTAAAAAGCGTACGAGTCAACAAAGCACGTCTGGAGCTTCAAAGGCTCATATAGACGAGCTGTCTTCAGCTAATGTACCTGAAAGTAACATTAACTTAAATAGTTGTACATCAAGGCAATAATTGAGAAGAAAGCAAAACGAAATTATAATGGCATAGGTGTCTTCAGGGAGAAATGGGATACCATGGGATCAAAATCACGATCATCATGGAGCAAGGTCAATCCCTCCATAATACAAAACGTCGCGATTATTATATCAATTGTTTTTCGTACAGTGACACCAGCTTTTCGAAGGAGTCGGTAATTTTGGGCACTTTTAATGGCGACATTGTATCCACCGATTTGACGAAACGGAAGACCACAGAGGAAGTTCTTGGCTATTTCGTGATCTTTATTAGATCTGAAACCTTGAAGGACCTCTGTGAGAATTAAATCACCAATGACGACGGGTACATTTGAAAGGTAATTGTCAAGAAGGTCTGTTTGCCATGTGGAAATACCGTTGAAATAATTGACCCATACGGATGAGTCGACCAAAATCACTGATCTAACCTCATTGCATCAAGGTCACCATCCCATTTCAATTTTCCACGTAAGCTTTTGATACGTTCTTGTTTTTTAATTTGAACCAATAATTTAAGCCCTGTCTCAACAACAGCTTTTTTGGTTTTTAGCTGGCTGAGTGTCATGGCTTCATGCATTAATTCGTCATCTATAATAATATTGGTTCTCATAGTATTGCCTCCATGATTAATGTGTATTAAAAATACTATACATACACATTCGATCGATGTCAAGACCTGATATTTTTTATGAATTGTAAGCAGATGTACACATGGATGGCAGCGCACGCATTCAGGTTGTGACAGGGGACCGGAAGTCCTGGAAAAATCAATTATCGGTTCTGTGGTTCATCAACTGCTATGCGGTTGACTATCCGCAGAACGGCGTCTTCTAGATGGTTTTTCGCTCTAATAGTTTCCTGTGATATCTTTGACCTTGCCATATGTGTCAAAAATTATGGTAAACTGACCCCACCGGTTCCGCCAGTATTGCCAGTTAGAAGCTGCCATGGGATCGGTAACAACAAATTCAGGTGGATATCCGATAGCGATCAGGATACCCTGTTTGCTCATACCTACTATGGCCCTGCCATCCTCAATCCCCTTTTTGTCCACGCTCGACAGACTTCCGACCCTTGTTTTAAGCTTGTTGAGATCAGTAGTCAGGAAACGCGCCAAATGATCTCTAACCGTTGTTATTTTACGTGTCCGTTTATGGATCTCGTACGTAAAGTTCTCGCCAGATGCCTCAAACTTGACTTTTTTCCCAGAAATCTTCTTTATTTTTATCGGGGTGCCCCATTTCAGCACCTTACCTGCCAGTTGATAGTTTACTGATGACAGCTTGTTTTTGTCCGGATCGGCATGGAGATTACATTCAAGATAGTATGTATTGCCAGCCTCAATCTTACTGGTACCCGCAGCTGATTTATGAGTAGGTAACAAAAGAAGACAGAAAATGGATATACAGGTCAAGTACCATACACAGTTTATCTTCATGGTTTTTCCTCCTTTAGTGATACTGAATTTGTGCACCAGGTCAGCCGGGCATCTCCAAAAAGAGATGCAATATTGAAAGTAAGAATATCATCCGCACTTTTTCCTCGCAAGTGCGTAAGCGCCCTGATAATGGCCAGTGCGTGGTCCAAGGGTCCTATAGGGCATTGGCTTGATTGGGATGCCCATCTCTCTCCTTTCCTGGTTAGCAGGATTTGAGGGGCACATGGCACCTCATTGATCTCGATATCCTGAAGTACAGGGTGCCCTGGGGGGGCCCACTCCGCGGGATCCAGAACACATGCCACTGCCTCTTCAACAGAGACGGAATCATCAGATGCCCCTAGTCGCCTAAGGGCATCTTCCAAGACAGCGCTCTTTGCTTCGACCGCTGTTACCAAGGCGCGGCGGACTTTCTTTTGTGCCATAAATTGCCATGCCGTGTCCAGCGCAGTCAAAAAAGGCCATGCAAAGGTAGTCATTGTCAGGGCAGGTCCCCGCAGATCCAGCAGCCGGGATATGTATCCGGCAGCCATATTGTGCACAGAATGGGAAAAAAGGGTCGGGGATGCCTGGCCCTCTCCATCATCGAGCAGTGTATCAAGAAACCGGAAGTTGGTCTCCAGGGGGCCAAAGGCCGTGCCCACGAAAATTCCTACTTCAACCGGAGCAAGCTCTCTTAATGGGGCCTTGGCCAAGGCCTGTGCAGCAGCGACCACGGCTTGGGCCGTTAATCCATCTGCCCGTCTCAAGGTTTTTTTGAGTGAGGTAGGAACAGACTCATTATCCTTATTGGTGGACAGACTCATGGCAGTCACGGCAACTTCCTGCCTCATTGCCTTGCCTCAATAACCATCGCTGCATTTCCTCCTCCGAATGCCAGGGACTGTGACATCCCGATATGCGTAGAAAGTAGGACGGACATGCCTTGTGGGATAGGACTTACAGGTAGCTGTGGATCTGATGACTGATAGCCGTGGGTCCCTGGAGTAACTCCTTGCCGCAGGGCCAAAAATGTAAAAATTGCCTCCAGGCCGCCGGCAGCCCCTAGAGTGTGGCCGGTCATTCCCTTAGTAGAGACAATCGCGACATGACACGACTTTGGCAAAAGGTTAGACAATGCATTGGCCTCTGCAAGGTCGTTGGCCTTAGTGCCGGTCCCGTGGGCATTGATCATTGCGACATCCTGTATGCTGAGACCGGCATCTGCTAATGCCTGGTCAAAGGCACATTTAAGGCCGCGCCCTTCAGGATGAGGCGCTGTGGGATGCCAGGCATCTGAGGCCGAGCCATATCCCCTCACCCATCCAAGAGGGGGTATCCCGCGCTCCAGCGCCCGGCCCTCCTCTTCGAGCACCAACAGACCGGCACCTTCCCCGAGGTTGAGACCTTTGCGATGCCTGTCAAAGGGCCTGCATTGCTCTGTGTCACTGAGTTGAAGGCCTGCAAAGCCATTGTATGCTATCCTGGACAGCTCGTCAGCGCCCCCTGCGACAGCGAGATCACATGCCCCGCTTGCAATCCACCCCTTGGCAAGCCCGATAGCATCCGTTCCGGATGCGCAGGCGTTTGTGACTACTGCCGATGGGCCATGTGTGCCAAGAATCCCGTGTAGGGCCTGTGCTAAATTTCCAGACAGGTAATGGAAAATAGGCGCAAGGTCCGGTTTCATTCCCCTGCGCCACTGCTCATAATAATCTTCGTTGTTAAAAGTGCAGCCTACTGTTGTTCCCAGGGCAATGCCGACCTTTTTACCGCGCAAATATTGCAGGCCGATCCCTGCCTGGTTAAGGGCTTCAGCCACTGCGCTAACGGCCAAATTGAGAGTACGGCTCATGGCACCGGTCGTAAAATCGGGCAGGGTATCTTCAAGAAGATCACGACCAGCCTCTGAAAGAGGTTCCTGCGGCGCGGCAAAGACCGGATAGAGCAGTTCTGTATGGAAAAGCCAATCCGGCATCGGGCTGCAGCGCGCCGTGCTCTTATTTATGTTTATCCAGTGACTCTTTGTATCAGTTCCTGCAGCCGAGATACACCCCATGCCGGTAACGGCCACGGATGACTTGGTATTTTGGTGTGCTCGTTTTTTAGTGATTGAGTGATCTGGTGACTGGGCAGGTGGGGTCATACATGTTTACCGATTCATGTGTCGTGATGCATCAGGTTGCAGAAACGGAAGTACCTGTATTCTCAGAGGTGTTTCCTTGCTGTGCCTTAACAAAACGGGCAAGGGCTTCTATGGAGGCGAAGGCATCTTTTCCTTCGTCCATATCCGCTATTTGTACTCCAAAGCGTTTTTGCAGCAGGACCACCAGCTCAACGGCGTCCAAGGAGTCCAGTCCAAGACCTTCTTCGAACAATGAAGCCTTGTCGTCGATATCTTCCGGTTTGACGTCCGGCAGATTAAGGTCTTGAACAATCATCTCTTTCAGTTGTTGCTTCAACCGGTCCATATATTTTGCAGCTCCATTTTGAGGTATGTGACCTATATCACGATGAGATCAGGTCATCAAGGTAGTAACACTATATAACCAGTGCTTGGCCGAAAATCCCAAATTTTGTTTTCTCAGTTTGGATAAGGGACAGTTAATATATTAAGGTTACTTTCTTTTTTAATTCAAAATTCAAAATTTAGAATTCACAATTGTGCCCGAACGGTCTTTCCGTTCAGGCACTACCTACTGGTTCCAGAAATCATAAAAATTGTACCACTGATACGGAAATTGGGTAACGTAGGCCTCAAGTGCCTTGCTGAAACGGCTGGTCCAGGCCGTCAGGTCCGCCTCGCGGTGTTTTCGGTTACGGTAAGACGGATGAAACACGTCCCATACTCGAAGATGATAGCTTTGTCTGCCGGTCTTGGCTGCAAGGAGAATCGCTATGGGGGCCCCAGTAGCGACCGCCAGCCTGTAAACACCTGAAGGAAATCGTACATAAGAGTCAAGAAACTCGACATTGGCGCTGGGACCTCCTGCCAGACGATCTCCCATGATAGTCACGACTTCGCCTCTCTGTATGGCCGCAGTGGCCTCAACCACACCCCCGAGAAAACCGTCGGTCTTGATGATCCGGAACGGGCATGACTCGCCCCGCAAATCGAAATAGTGTTTTGCCACAACTTCTTCCTCATAATGCATCAAGGCATATACCGGTACAGGTAGATCCTTAAGGTGGGCCAGGGCAACCTGCCAGTTCCCAACATGTGCAGTGAGAAGTACCAGGCCTTTTCTCTGCTCTATGAGTCTTAAGATAGTGTCCCACCCATCGAGGCTGCAATGTAGCCGGGCAGATCTATTGAGGCCCAGCCAGGCCCTGTCCACCAGAATCTGTCCAAAGGAATGGATTATTCTAAAGGTGTCCCTCCATCGTTCTACCGGGTTGTGTTTCGGGAAACGTCTCTGGAGATAGGGAGAAATCAACTGGTGAATCCGGCGACCGGCAATGACATAAATCAAAACCACGGGAACCAGTAAAGCATAAGCCCCCGGCTGACCGGCTATTCGCAGGGTGAGATAAAAAATGCCATGGCCAAGGGCCTCCAACCTTTTCAGGACAGCCTTTTGAAAACGAGGATCTACGTATCGCACTCCTTAGCCCCCCGGGTCCGCAACCAGCGGACAACAAAGTAAGTAGCAAGGCCTCCTGCAAGGCCTAATAACGGCCCGACGATAAGAGAGCCCAGGAGCCATTCCAGCAACCTTTGATGGAGCTGGTAGACCGTGGTATCCAATGACAGTTCCAGCAGCAGGTGGCCGTTCCGCATGAAGTAGCCTGTCTCAATACATATCACCGGGACCACAGGCGGGCAGCATAACTGGCTGGCCGCAACAGCAGCAGGCTTGTTAAGATGTAGCCTGTGTGTGACGTAGACTATGGCAATGGTATGGCAAGCAATGAGGGGAAGTGCTCCAAGAGACAGACCCATCCATGCGGCGATTCCGAGCTGGGCCGGTGTACTATGCTCTTGGCAAAGCCGTTTGAACAGTCGAATCGGATGAAAAAGAGACATGTCCATAACTGCCGGGGCCGTCCGGTCTACAAGACGCCGGTGTGGCCAGGGATTCAGTGCCCTGAGGATCAGGCGCGTATGGAGTACGGTCAGGCGAAGATTATCTTTCCACTGGTGGAAATGAGATATACGTTTTCCCTCGCTGGGATAATGCACCCGGACAGGTGTGGAAAGGATAGGGACACCGGCCCATGCAGCCCGGACCAGGACTTCGACCTCGAAATCATAACGCCGGGCCCGGACTGGAATATGGAGCAAAAATTCCACAGGATAAAGGCGCAAACCGCTTTGAGTGTCCGGCAGGTCCAGACCGCACTCGAGTCTCACCCAAAAGTTTGAAAAAGCGCGGCCAAAAAGGCTGGCCCCGGGAGCTGTATCACGGGTCATCAATCTGGTCCCGACTACAATAGCCGGCCGGTCCTGTGCGGTTGCAATCTCCACCAATCGTGCCGCGTCCTCAGGGTCCAGTTGTCCATCCGCATCCACAGTAACAATGGCATCGTAGCCCCATTGTGCCGCGAGCCCGGCCCCTGTGAGTATGGCCGAGCCTTTGCCCTGATTGTGAGGAAGACGGTGAAGCCTGCAAGGGAGATCTGTGATCCGGTCCGGTCCTCTGTCCATACTCCCGTCATCAACCACGAGCACCGGCCAGCCCGCATTCAAGGCCCTTTCCACCACGGACCGCAGCGTTGGGCCGTGGTTATAAACAGGAATGACCAGAAGGGTATGAAGAAGGCGATGGTTCATTTTGTACGGGGTCTGCGGATCAACATGTCCCACATAGGGCCGACATGGCCCCGTTCATGCAGATAACGGATTTTTTTGTCCATAATCGCACAGGGATAGACTCGATCGATACGTCCGGCCCATGCAGTCTTGATTTGATGTTCCAATCTTTCACGTCGAATCTTTGGAGAAAAATAAAAAACCGGCTCCAGGAGCGGTTGGCCTGCATCCAGCGCACCTTCCCTCAGGATTCGTTCGTGGATAGGGGTGCCGGGTAAAATGCGAATGCCTGTAAAGGCAAATACAACTGATTCCTTCAGTCTTTCCAGATTGGCCAATCCCTCTATTACCGTCTCGTCATCTTCGTCAGGGCCTCCGAATATGATGAAGTGGGCACAGGAAATGCCGAGTGAGGCAGCCAGGTCGTTGGTGGCTATGACGTCGTCAAAAGTAAAGCCCTTGTTGAGGGCGTTGAGGGTCTGGTCGGCCGCGGCATCAGTACCCATCTCCATGGCAACGAGTCCGGCCCGTTTGAAGAGTTTGAATGCGTCTTTTGATACATTCCGGGGTCTGAAAAAGGCGCACCAGGGAGTAGTGTTTTCTGATCGGATCAATGCCTCCGCCACCTGAAGACAATGGTCCTGCCCGTCATTGAAAACCGCATCAGTAAAAAAAATATAACGGGCACCCAGATCTCTGGTAATGCGCATTACATCATCAGCCACGGCCTCGGGGTCTCGAAATCGAAGACGATTTCCTTCAAGACCGGGATAGGAACAATAGGCACACCGGTGCGGACATCCTCGCTTGGTCTGCACATTGAGCATGCCCCCGCAACCCAGGTAATAGTCTGCGATTGAAGAATCATACAGTACAGGTTGCCACGGTGCATCCGCCGGTTTGGCCCTGAAGATGCGCTCATGTGGCGGGGCACCCCTTTCCAGACAATCTGCAAGCCATGGAAGTATTATCTCTCCCTCCCCGACCACGCCGTAGTCTGCCTGGAAAAGCTCTATGATGGCCTCCGGCATGATGGAAAAAGCCGGCCCTCCCACCACTACAGGGGCGCGGCAAAAACGGCGAATCAGGGCCATAGTCTCCTGGGCCTTGGGAATAAAATTGTCCGGTGCAGTGCTGTCAACTGTGTCGAGGTTGCGAATGGAGAGGGCAACCAGATCAGGCGGTGATGCCGAAAGTTTACGGGCCAGGGCCTTGAGACCCCCATGGCCCAGCAGATCGAACTGGTATGGCCGGTGGCCCGCTGCCTCTAAAGCCCCTGCAAGATGGGCAATGCCTAATGGATAGACCGGGTAGGGTGTGATCACTTGGTTGTCGGCAACTAGGAGACAATCAAGTCCCACGGACTTCACCTTCGGCACGGATACGTTTGCGGCGATCAGGGGAAAGGTTTAAGGATTCATAGGTGTTGTCTGCCAGCTCTTTTCGGATTACCTGTTGGAACAGACGGGCCATACGCAGGGACTGCGACATATCCTGAAAGAATGCCTTCCATGCATAGTGATACATTTGCTGAAGCTTATCCGGGGTCATGTGCTTGGGCCGGAAGCAGACCTCGGCCGTGGTATAGCACTTCCATTCGCGGTGAAGGATTCGATCCTCCCGATCGAACAGTGCAGTGATCGGAGTATGGGGAAAGGGAGTCAGGATGCTGAATTCCGCCATATCCACATTGATCTCCAGGAGAAAGTCCACCAGGCGTTTAATATAGTCTTCATCCTGGTTATCCGTACCCAGCAGGACTGCCGCCTCTACGCCGATGCCGTGATCCTGCAGCCGCCGGACACGGTTACGAATTACATCTGAGGTGTCAATGACGGCCTGGTACACATACCAGCAGCCCGCCTCTGCTGCTTTAGCGATTACGTATTCTTCGTCCAGGATAGGATGGCTGATCCACTTTTTCTTTAAAGGCTTCAAGGCGGCAAAGAGATCCAAGACCCATTTCCTGTCCTGCGCAAGAGAGTTGTCCACCAGGAATAACCGGTTGTTGTCAATATTATCGATTTCTTTCATTACCGTATCAATAGGGCGAGGGCGGAATTGCCTGCCTCCGAGATATGCTGTGGAACATGGAAAACAGTTAAACCTGCATCCTCTGGATGCGTGGACCAGATCCACCATCCGTACACCGCGATAAGCATAACGCTCCCGGTTGAGGATCTCCCGTCTGGCCGGGCCTACGCTTTCAATCGGAGGATGGTCGAGGAAATAGTCATAGACCGGTTTCAGACATCCTTTTTCCCAGTCGTCAAGGACTTTGGCAAGACGTCCATCTTCAACCTCTCCCAGGAAAAGACTGTCAACATGTCCAGCAACCTCTTCAGCATGAAGCATGGCGCTAATACCGCCTGCAATAACCCTAACACCTCTTTCCCTGTATCTGGCAGCGATCTCAAACCCTCTGGGCAATTGACTGGTCAGCATCATGGACAAAAGCACCAGATCTGTTTCGGCCTCCAGATCCAGTGTATCCACATTTTCATCTATAAAACAAATATTGTACTCTTCCGGTATGGTAGCAGCCAGGCATACCGGTCCATGCGGGGGCAGATGAAACTCCGTCTGCTCCGGCAGTTTGGGCCAACGTGGATAGATAAGGGTCAGATGCGGCATTTTCCGCTCACAATATGGAATTCTGCAACAGGCGCTTTTTCTTCAGCATAAGAGGGAGGAATATCCAGTCGGCCTGTCACCATGGCAGAGATTTCCGGATGGTTGGATAACCAGAGCATAGCTTCTTGATCAACCTTTTCCATAAGTTCATGCTCGGCAAAGATCGAGTAGACAGGACCTGTCAGTCCAAAATGGCCGGCGGCTTCGGCAAGTGCGATATTTGGCAGGGTATAACTGAAAACAGTGGGGCTTGCCAGTTCCGGGCCTTGGCCAAGTATTTCACAGAAGGCAAGGTCTGTGATTAATGATCCCCACCTGGTCGCGGCAATAAGACCCACTATATTGGCGCTGTGCAGTTTTTTGATCTGCCTATCCAAGAGATCAGAGTCACAGAGAGCACGTCCGACCGCTACTACAGCCATACGGCTTAGCAGGTCCATACGCCCCCACCTGCGAGGGACACTCCCTATAATAGCCAAAATCTCTCTGTTTACAGGTTCAGAATTCACCGTTCAGGGTCACCTTTTCCAACGCCTTTCTCAGACCTGATAATATGTCGGGCAGTTGCTCAGACATAATTTGTGAAAAATTATATGCTATTATATGCTTACCATCTATGCCCTCGGCCAGACCATATACATTGTGGTATTTGTCCTCCCTTGTTCCTGCTATTGTCCCTTTCCACAAGACATCATTCGTGGTCATGGATCGTAGCCTCAGGTCCACTTCTAATTCCATATTATATGACACATAAGGAAGGCCAAATATACGGGTAACCCAGGCATATATTCCTGAGCCGTAGTAGTAACCTGTTTCTTCAACAAGGCTGCGACGCAATACCCCCTCTAAACGATAATCTATATGTCTGTATGGATCTTCAGGGAGGAAGACTACCGCCCGGCACAGGCTGGACTGACCTATTGTATCGGCTATTGCCTGGGCAACGTTAAAATTGAAGGGCCTGGAATTGAATGGAGAAAATGCCGTATAGATCTCAGGTATGTCGGAGCTGATTTCGATCCACAAAATGCCCGGTATGAAACCCATCCATTTCTTGTTGTCACTGCCACGGGTCTGGGGTCTGAGGTCCACAAAATTATCAACTCCCAAAACGATCTGCAAAGGAGACTCGGCAGTATCCGTATCAAAAGGAACTGGAGCCACACTTCTGACGGACATGTCGAGTTGTGAGGCCGCACATCCTCCAAGCAAGAGACCAGTTGCAATTGTCAGAAATAATAAGGTAAGGCAGCAGGCCGGTGATCGGAGTTCAGACCGGAAGCGTTTCAATGAAAGTAGCAGATACATGGTTACACCTATATCATTTTATAAGGTTCAAAACGGCTGCCAACTAAACTAGGTATACAATTGCAGGAATTGATAGTACTGTCAACGCATACTATCAAGATTGATTATATTACAAGGATAGTCAATGCTGAAAAAGAACGTCCCTCAGGATGGCGGCATATTGGATGGATGGCATGAGATCAGTTATGCGATCGACGATGACGGCAGTTATGTTTTAGCTCCGAGCGTCGGCTGGGAACCAGCCAATATTGCCAATAAACAGGCATGGGAACTCATAAGTAAACAATTGAACGATGTGATAAAACGGATACAGGCCCGAGAGCTGAGTCCTTTGGCATATTACATGGTAAAAAACCAGATGGATACCGATCTTCTGGCCAAATATGTCCGCCTGTCTCGCTGGAGAGTGAGGCGGCATCTCAAACCAGCTGTATTCAGGCGTCTTAAGGTCTCCATATTGGAACGATATGCCAAGATTTTCAATGTCTCCGCAGAGCAGCTTTTTGATGTTTCGGAATTTTCGTAACCGTTCACACTCCCTGGCAGCCGATAGGCTTTTGCAGGGTTTCAACCGCGG
>JAGGRV010000173.1 GCA_021159445.1 Deltaproteobacteria bacterium
GCTTTGAAACCTGAAAAAGGCTGTTGGCTGTCAGGGGGGAAAGTGAATAATTACCGGTCCGGCGTTTTGGCGGACAGGACAATACTTCCAGAGGAGACCAGGTGGTCTGGGGCCCGCCCGTCTTGCCTGAAGACGAGGGGTTTCAACCATCCCCGAGAGGGACACTGAGTTAGCGCTGAGGGGAAAGTGTCCCGCTTTAAGTTGGTAGCCCACAACATTGACCAAGTCTGGTATAATAGATTAATATTATTTATTGGCAAGGAGACGGAAATGATAGTGAATATTTCTGAGGCAAAAACAAATTTATCAAAATTGGTCAACATGGTCTACTGTGGAGAAAAGGTGGTCATAGCCAAAAATAATCTGCCGTTGGTGGAGCTCGTCATCCACAAACCTGAAGGCAAAAGAAAACTTGGGTTGCTTGCCGGGAAGCTGGAAGTGCCGGAAAATATAATGGAGGAAGATTCCGATATAAATAAGATGTTTTATGGCAATGAAGAAAAAAATGCGCAATGAAAATCATCATTGATACCCATATTTTTCTCTGGTCGCTCTCAGACCCATCAAGGATTGCGGAACAAAAAGTCAGAGAGCTGGAATCGCTGGCAAATATCATCTATGTCAGTTCTATCACCATTGCTGAGCTTATGATAAAAGCCTCTATCGGTAAACTGCAGATTAATTTTGACCCTGTAGATCTTGCCCAGCAAAGTGGCTTTGAACTTCTTGATTTTTCAGGCCGGGATGCTCTGCTGTTAAAGAACCTGCTATTTCATCATCGAGATCCCTTTGATCGTATGTTGATTTCCCAGAGTATCGCTACGAAATATCCGCTTATGACAGACGATAGTAAAATTAAGCTATACAAATGTCAGGTGATTTAAGTAGAGCTTCTCGAATGAACGATATATAAGGCATGAATTTACCCTGTAAATATCGGCATCCTTTATTCGCCGGTTTACACTTATTCCCCAAAAGGGTGCATTATAGAATCGAATGCTGGATGCCGAAAATAGAAGCTGGAAACTGGATAAAAACTCAATTAATCAGCTCTAATTTCCAATTTCAACTTGATAGAGGTTTGAATGGCATTTAGTTATGACATTTTGGTTGCAGGTTCCGGCTGGGCAGGGGCCACAGTGGCACGGAAGTTGGCTGATGAAGGATTGCGGGTACTGGTCTTAGAGCGTCGCAACCATATAGGTGGTAATTGTTATGATGAGTATAATGAACATGGCATCTTGATCCATCGTTATGGACCTCATATATTTCACACGAAATTTCCTCATGTCTGGGAGTTCGCCAGCCAATTTACATCCTGGCGTTTATACCGACATGAAGTAAGATCTTATGTAGACGGCACATTTTTCCCTATTCCGGTTAATTTAAATACTATGGAGATGCTTTACCGCAGGAATTTTACTCGTGAGGAAATGATAAGTTTTATCTCAGATCGTGTTATTCATTATGAAGAGCCAAAGAATTCCCATGAGGTTATTGTATCGCAGATGGGTCAAGATATATATGATAAGTTTTTTGCCGGTTATACCTTGAAACAATGGGGTGTAACGGCTGATGAATTGGAACCGGAGGTCTGCTCAAGAATACCCATACGTTACACTCGTGATAATCGTTATTTCTCCGATCCTTATCAGGGCATACCGAAAGAAGGCTATGGACGGCTGTTCCGCCGCATGCTTGATCATGAGCGCATCTCTCTTCTTTTAAAGACTGATTACAGTGCTGTCAAAGATGAAATAAAGGCGGGCTGGACAGTGTATACCGGCGGGATAGACACATTTTTTAACCGGGTTTACGGGCCTTTGCCCTACCGGGGCATGAGGTTTGTTTTCGAGACCCATGAGCAAGAGAGTTATCAAGGATGGGGTGTAGTCAATTACCCAAACGATTTTGGGTATACTAGAATAACCGAGTACAAACGATTGACAGGTCAAGAACGATCACATACCACAATATCATTTGAGTATCCGTCAAACAATGGTGAACCCTGTTATCCCATGCCGACGAAAAGCGCCATGGCCCTGTACGGGCGATATTGCAAGCTGGCGGGCAAAATGGACCGGACGTCATTTTTGGGGCGTTTGGGAAGTTATCGTTACATCAACATGGATCAGGCTATTCTCCAGGGCCTTGATTTGGCTGAAGAACTGTTGGAGCTGATATAGATGGTCTCGAAGTCACCCAGGTTGAGTATTGTTGTGTTGAACTTTAACCGGCTGAAGGAAACCCGCCACACAATGGGGCATTTGCACGGATTAGTGTGTGAGCGGGACGATGTTGAAGTCATTGCCGTGGATAACGGATCCGCAGACGGGACTGCTGAATATCTGGAGGAGTGCGGAGATTGGTTACGCCCCATACTTCTCAAGAGCAATACTGGTATCGGGGGTTATAACACCGGCTTTATGCAGGCCCGGGGGGCATATATAATGGTCTTGGACGATGACTCCTGTCCGGTTGACGGCAAGACCCTGGACCGGGTGATCCAGCGCTTTGACACCTGGCCGGATGTAGGAGTGGTAGCCTGTTGCATAGAGCGTCCAGATGGCCAGCCCGTATTGACATGGCATACCCCTCGGGGAGGACATTCCGGCCCATCCATGGCCTTCGTTGGATGTGGCTTCGCCATACGCCGGGACATTTTTCGCAGAATCGGCTGGTACCCGGCCCATTTTTTCCTCTATCAGAATGAGATAGAAGTAGCAATTTGTGTAAGACGCCTCGGCTTTGAAATTTTCTATGATTCCACCTGTCGCATAGTACACAGGGAGTCTCCGAAGCATCGTTCCGGATGGCGCAGGGTATATTATCCAACCCGTAATACCATTTGGATTATTCGTCGCCACTTTCCTTTCCCTGAGGCTGCTTACCTCATAGCCTCCCGAATGACAATGGGGCTCTTTCGTGCGGTCCAGTTCGGGGTCTTGTCATGGTACCTCCGGGCGGTTCGAGATGCCTGGATAGAGCCGGTAGAGCCTGATATCCTTCCAAAGGAACTCAGAAAAGAACTGGGGGTCTTTTGGCGTCAGAACAGCTTGTGGCATCAAATGCTCCGCTTGACATGACCCATTGTCCTCGTGTTCTCGCCATTATAGTAACATGGAATAAAAAGAGGTTCGTCCTGGATTTACTGAAGTCTCTGGATGCACTGGACTATCCTCCCGATACCATTGACATCTTGGTGGTTGACAATGCCAGCAGTGACGGAACAGCAGAGGCCATAGCCTCCGGGTTTTCCGATGTGCGCATCATTCGCAACGAAAGAAATCTGGGAGGGAGCGGTGGTTTTAATACCGGCCTTTCCTGGGCCTTTCAACAATCTGATAAACATTATAAATACTTATGGTTACTGGACAATGATGTGCTGGTACATTGCAAGGCCCTTTCCGAGCTGATTACAATCCTGGAGAAAAAAGAAGATGTGGCCATAGCCGGCTCTACCATGATGCAGATGGATTTCCCTTGGCGTATTAACGAGATGGGTGGATTTGTTGACCGCGGGAGAGGTGTATTAATTCTCAACCGGCACATGGAGGAGGTGCCGGGGTGGCGCGGCAGACCTCTCAATGAACTCCTTGGTGGTGAGTGTGACCTGACAAACCGTCTCATGGGTTGCAGGCCGTATATGGATACGGATTATGTGGCCGCGGCCTCTCTCCTTGTACGGGCCGATGTCGCTGAAGAAGCCGGTCTCTGGAAAGATTTTTTTATCCACTTTGACGATGTGGAATGGTGTCTTCGCATAGGCAGGATGGGCTGGCGGGTCGTGACCTCCGCCAGGTCCATAATCTGGCACCTGTCCGCAGTAGCCAAGGTGCCCACATGGGTGCTGTACTATAATAATCGTAATGTTCTTTACATGTTAAAAGAGCATGGGGCAGACTCCGCCGCAATCAGAAGGATCATGCGCCGGATTCTGATCAAATCGGTTTACTACTCCATAATAGGGAAGCCGGATCTGGGAAGGCTCCACGTGGAATCCGTGCAGGACTTTCTGGCTGGTCGAAAGGGGAGAAAGGACATCTCTTCTATTTTGCCATACAGGGCTAACAGAGATGCTGAAGATATATTCTTAGATCCCTCCATCCAACGTATCCTGATTCCGTGGAGCGTTAATCTGCAGGCTACGGGCCTGCAGGAGTCACTGGTCCGGGCTGCCAAAAAGAGGACGGATCTGGAGGTTCACTTCTTAATGTCTGATGGCAGAGAGCAAACATGTATGGTGCTTTTGCAGAAATCTGTCATTCTTCCCGAAATGAAGCCTATGCGTTGGTATTATTATTTGCGATATAGCCGGCAATATGATCTCTTGCTACAGTCGGATTACATGCCTTTGATATGTCTCTCATTTATTGGAAAAGAAATTATGTTTGTGAACGATGAAGGATTTTGCAGGAGGTCCGGGACAACATGGAAAGGGCTGATATCAAGCCTTTTTGAGTTTGTTAGTAATCTAAGATTGCTAAGGAACGTACAATAAATAACTTGAACAAATTAACGTCTTTTTTGCCGTCTTCTTCGTTGCTCGTCGATCACATAACCCGTTATGCTCGCTCCTCGCGCCTTGAATACAACAAAAAATCCTGTTAATTTTTGTTCAACTTATTTATCTCCCGTTCCTAAGGAAATACGGATAAGACATAAAATGATTATATCGCATGGCCTACGTATCTTTTTATTGTGGCTACTGTCAATGCCTTTCTTAAAGTCCGCCTGAGCATGGTATATTAAATGATTAGATAATCGGTGTAATCTGCGAAATCTGTGGATTGACGGCTGCCGGCCCTATTAAAAATTTATGATTGAACTCGTGACTTAATAATTTCCTTGAGCTGCAACTGGAAACGTCTAATTAAGCGAAGAGGCTCGGTTATTCGCCAAGAAAAACTTGATCTAAACAGCTCTGTCTGCCTGAGCCAATGCTCCCTTTCCATTGTAACTTCTTTTATCAATCCGCGAAGATTTTCTATCTCCTTTCGACTGCTTTCCAGCTCTGTCATTTGATCCGATATCAGGGCTTCTGTTTTTCGTATATGGGCTTTCCATTTCCTGTCCGTTTCTTCTGCTATGTACTGTCTAAATATGTGAATAGAGCAAGGGTCAATTTTGTGCCACCATTTCCTGTGAATTGTATCTTCATCTTGACGCATTTCCTCTCCGGTAAAACGTCCTCCTGTAACCGTTGAAGCGCCAAAACAACGATAGTGCGCAACCAGGACAGGCACATATAGTAAATCATGATTTTCAGCCAAACGCAGGATGAAATCCCAATCCTCTGTTACAGTAAGGTTGTTGTCAAATGCTCTAATCTCAGTCAGCGTCTGTTTCTTGAAAATAAGCGCATTGATTGGGATATAATTCTGCCAGTACAGGAGATCCCGATCAAAAGAACGGGCATAAAGATAGTCCGGCATCTCCGGGTCACGTGAGCCATCCGGTCGATAGTGCTCTCTAATGACCTGACCGTAGACCGCATTTGCTCCGGCCTTTGTGCCTGAAGAAATAAGTATTCGCAATGCGTCAGGTTCATACAGGTCATCGTCATCCAGAAAACATATCCATTCGCCTTCAGCCTTCCGGATTCCGGTGTTGGCCGCAGCCGGTCGACCGCGATTTGCTCCATGTTGCACATATTGTATTTTTGCAAGGACGCCCTTGAAATCACGAACCACCGACTCTACATCCTGACCACCGTCATTTACAACAACCGCTTCTATGTTTGGATAGGTCTGCTCGGCAATACTGGTAAGTGCTTCCCTGAGCAGACGGGGACGATCATTGGTCCGTATAATGACAGACACCAAGGGAGAGTCTTCGACCGTGCTGTCAGACTGCCAATAGGGTTTGACCGTTGTCAGAGATGCAGTGCAAGGACACGAATCTCGCCAACCGTCAAATTCAAAAAAGGCCTCTGCATGGGTAATCCCTTCTTGCAGAGTCAATGTACGAGCCTGGTTGATGCCTGTGACGACGGCCTCGTAATTATTAAGGGCCAATTGACTCCTATAGCACATCACGGCCTGCTGCTTGATTGGAATCACCTTGGTGATATCAATCAGCCGGTTTGCCTCTGCTTGGCGGGTAATTTCATAGGTCCAGAGCTGACCTGAATAGTGCAGTTTCTGAAGGGTCGACCAGATCTTGAAAGTGGCAGCCCTGTGGTCCGGATGAAATTCCTGTAGGGACGGCAGGAAGACGACCCGGGGCTTTACACTTTTCAGGATTTTGAGCACACGTGACTCCATGTCAGTTATTCTGTGAAGTTCACGGTCCGGCAATCCCCAAAAATCAATACCCGCCAGTCCCAAGACTTGGCTTACATCTTTGGCCTCCTGCCTCCGCTTCTCCAGATCCCCTGCCTGTTGCCCGTCGGTCAAGACAACAACATGAACAGCTATACCGGCCTGGCCGGCCAGGGCAATCGTCCCTCCCATGCCGAAGGTCTCATCATCAGGGTGGGGAGCAAAGACCAAATAAGGGCCTGGAGGAAGGTCACTGGGCGTGTAAGGTATAAAATTTTCCTCTTGCAACATAAGTACTTTCTCACATTTTTCTAATTCTTTTACCCAAGCACTTTTCCCCTGTTTCTAGCTTGCATAAATACTAAAGACCACGTCCGGAGATTGCAAGAAAATGAGACAATTTGTCCATAGTCCAAATGCCAAAAAAACAAAAACTTATGATATCTTATGAGAATGTCCGTGTGTAGTCCGAAGAAAATATCAAAAGAGGTCACATTCGGCCATTGTGTAAGAAAAATGGGAAGCTGCCCATTCAAAATCGAGCCGGTCCCAAAAGCTCCTTCCTGTAGGAATAACTCCCAGAGTTTCCGGAGCAAGCCTGAAACCATAGTCCAACAAGAGACTGTATGCTGGATGGTTGGGTGCGGCCCAGGTCTCAAGTGTCTCGCAGCCCAGTCCTGATAGAGCGTCTTCCACCCCCGCAAGCAGAGTGTGACCGCTACGACCTTGGGGGATTACCATATCTATGAGTCTGGCCTTTCCCTCTTCTGGCAAGAAACAAATAATTGCATATCCTTTCGTCTTGTCTCCGAACAGGGAAGTGAGGGTCCAGACACTGTATACACGCTCAGGGTGGGAAAAACGCCAATTAAGAAAGAGGGTTGTCCTGCAAACAAAGAAACTGAAATCATTACATCTGGCCCTCCAGAGTTCATCGATTCTTGGATTCAAGGGGAAACTACAGAGTGTCACCGTGCCATGAAAATTGGGATGGCCCCTCCATCGTCTTGAAGAGCATTTCTTGCTAAGAAAGAAATTGTCGAATTTCATATGTCCATACTGCAGCAAGATTTCGCCCAGTCTGAAATGCCGAATCCCAGGGAATCCATACAAAAAGACAGATGCCCCGGGATGACCGAAGGCATCAAAGAAGGCCTGCACAGTCCTGGTAAATATACCCTTTCGACCTCCCAGGACCCCCCTATAGGCAGGCTTGGACATAGAGTCAACAAGCTGAGTGACCTGGACTTCTTGCCTTTTCAATACTGCTTTAACTGGTATACCTGCGTATTGAGCTGTCAGATCGCCATTGGGTGCAAAGCAGAGTATGATCTGGGTCCCAAATGGGTTATCACGAAATTTCCATTTCCACTGCGTTTGGGTACGTTCCTGGCCAAAGACCTCTCTGAAGAGATCAAGAATGGCCTTCTCGTCACCTTCCTGATACGGGCGTATGACAAAAGGACCTTCGGAACTAGCAATTGAGATCGGTTCAAATTCCATCATGTCATAGATTTCAGAGGTCCTTTACGCCATGACCAGAGGCCAATTCTGCGCCAGGAAGTGGAGTGCCTGACCTCTAAAAAGTAGGTTCCAGAGGCCATTTGTCCCCACAGACGGGAAGGAAATTTGAAGTGCCCGCCATTTACTATTGTCCCTGACGAGGGGACAAAAAGGGGATTTATTCCCACGCGAAGCCAACAGAGTCCTTTCTCATTCCAGGAAAGATCTGGTGGCTCATCCAGTTCGCCAAGGTCACAATGATTATCGCCACATGACCTAGTTGGAAACAGGCTACTTCCATGCTTGCTTTGAAGGCGCAAGAACTGGCGCTGCCACCTGGTATAGCCCCTGCGGTAAAGCTTCTGAGATTGAATCATTGCAGATTCCTTGAAATGTGACGAGGCAGGTGACTGGGCATATAGATGAATTGCGTGCGCCTCAGGCAAGTAGAAGATTGATCCTCTTTGTTGTTTTATCCGTCGGCAGAGTTCCGTATCTTCATAGTAAAGAAAAAAAGATGGATCAAAAAGTGTCCTATCGGGCATTAACGCCTTACGATCAGCCAAAAAACAGGCACCGGATATCATTGTTTGTGACAGAGGATTTTCTGCTTTCCAGAATATCTGTTCCCGACGTGCCCACCATCTTGACCACAGGCTGGATATTACCTTTAAACGGGCGGCCCAGAACGAAATACTCTCGGTCAGCCAATTTTCCGGAATTGAGGGCGGTAGCAAGAAATTTTTTCCCTTATCCCAGTAAAAACGTGGTCCAACTATCCAGGCCCCTGTAGCCCTTATTCCCTTTATCAGTGCCTCAAGGGCACCATGCTTCAATCTTACATCGGGATTCATGCATAGCAGATATTCTCCCCTGGCCTGGGCTATTGCGCCATTGCAGGCTGCACCGTAGCCTACGTTCTCTTTATTGAAAATTGTATTTAACCGCATTCTCTTGCAAAGGGCTTCTATCTTGTGACGTTCCTGGTCAGATCCAGAGTTATCCACCACCCATAGGTCCAAAGGCACTTTCTGACTCAAAAGGCTTTCAAGACATTCAGACAGCAATTCAGAAGTTTGATAATTAACCACTATGGCGGAAACGATAGGCTTGTACAAGTCTCTTTTTGGCAAACTCAATTTTTCCGTGCCCGAAATCTAAGTTCAGAAGTCCGAAGCGATACTTCGTCACCCATTCCGGCTGAAATTAGAGTTGAAATGAAACGCTCGCCATTGGGAGTAGGAGGAGGACTGTCCCTGTCAAGGACGTCAATTTCAAGTCCACTCTTCGCAAGGAGCACGCGCAGCTCCGTCTCCGTAAAGAAACGGATGTGACTCATACACAATAGACCGACCGGAATCATTTCGAAACGGCCCTGGGCCAGATCCATGACTATAGACCAGTGGCCAGTGTTAGGCACAGTGCCGATGAGTACGCCTTTTGGGGTCAGAGATTGGGCCAGGTGACTTAGGACACATTCAGGATCTCGGAGGTGTTCAATTACATCTCCACAGATAATTGCGTCAAACTGACTCTTAAAGGATATATTTTCTACTGGTAAGTTATAGACCTTGTCATATACATGGGAGGCCACATCAGCCATAACAGGATTCAGCTCTACTCCGGTGATGTGGCAGGGACGCATTTTTTTAAGGGCATTCCCCAGACTCCCCCTTGCACATCCTACATCCAGCACGGTCTTTGCCGAATCGGGAATGAGATTTATGAGATCTGTCCTTGGACTGAAGTAGTAGCCACTAAAACGGTGGGCAAAAAGGGCGTCTACCTGCCCGATTTTTCCAAGAGAGGCCCACAAAGACCACACATCCTTAAGGGGCATGTCGCTGTCTTCCTGTCGCAGCATCTCTCTTCGGACAAATATACAAGGCCATTCAGTTGAGGAATCTGCAGGTCTTATAGTCTGTTCAGCGTTCTGCCACAATTTCTCCGTGACCTCGATGAAATTCCGTACATTGTGATATATATAACGACTGAGGTCAACCCTCTGACTGGGGTTTTCGGCTGCGTTGTACACAGGGACCATGGCTGCCCAGCTTTTGTCATATATGGGTTGGGGCAATACCTGATAGGCCAGGGGGGGCAGGATGAGCTCGTTTTCGTCTATGATGACAAGGATATCAGCGGTTGAGAACTCAAGGACATCTTGAACTCTTCTGAGATGGTCTGCATTGACGAGCCGGACAGGATGAGGCGATGCAAAGCGCCGGATGTAATCGAGGCAGAACTCATGGGAGAATATAATTTCTTCCACATCAAGGGGTGGTTTTTGTAAAACCAGTATCTCCAGGTTCAATTTTTTTCCGCTAATATCCATTTGGGAACCTGATCCATGTCCAGAGCAAGATGGCTACGAGCCTGCACAGGACCTTATTATAAGAAAACTTCTTGCTGATTCGAAGGCCTGCGTTTCTCAGAGCTGCTAATTTGATCGGATCGTCCAAGAGTGAGTATATAAAATGCACCGTTTCTGATACGTTATGGGGAGACACAAGCGGATAATCCCCTCCACATGTCTCTCGTAAAGGAGGTATATCAGAGGCAACAACCGGCGTGCCGCAAGCTAGCGACTCGATAACCGGAAGCCCAAATCCTTCTTTTTCCGGCAAAAATATTGTTAGAGTCGAAGAACGATAGAGTTCAGCAATCTGACTCGTACTCACTGCCCAGTGATACTCGTCAGCAGTAAAGATCTTTTTTTCCTCAGCACTTGTGTCATTAAAGCCGACACGGACAACTTTCAGTTCAGGTCTAATTTCCTTTAGCCTCTGGACAAGAATGAGTGCTATTTCTACTCCCTTAAAGGGCAGATCATACTGACCTACGATAAGCACACGTTCCTGTTCAGGCTCCTTTCTCTTTTCGGAATTAAAGCACCTGTAATCGAGTCCCTGACCGACATTATAGACCTCTCCCGGAAATTCCTTGATTCGTTGGCACAAGAACCTATTTACTGTGAATTTTACTTTAGCTCGGTGGTAAAATGCTTCAATTTCCGGTCTCAGGGATTCTTTGCCAAGATATTCCAGATAGTCTCCTTCATAACCCTGACAGAAATGAATAAGAAGTTTATGATTCCATCTTTCATAGAGGCTTCCCTGATTGAAGAAGGTAGTGATGATTATGTCGACATCTGAAAAGTCAACTTTTAGAGGATCCGCAGAGATTAGGGGGACGTTTGACATCTCAAGCCAATCAGGCGATGGTCCAAGTGCGAAAGCACGCGTCTTTAAAAATGGCAGTCTATTCAAACGAGTGACGTGATCAAGGGCTACCTTGACTCCTCCGGAAATGGATGTCCCGGGAAGAACATATGCGATTTTGAGCCCCATTATCTCACAGGGAGCTTCCGCCAGGCATTACAACAATGACATACAGAAGGAATGCCACCGGTCCTGAAGGAATCTCGAAAGGCCAGATATGGAGAAGAAGTCCAGATATCCTGGAAGGCCATCTCTTTCAAAGAACCAAATGAAAGAAGGCTTGTTCGGTGCCTCTGTCCATCGAATGTAAAATTCGGGAATTCCATTGCCAAAGTGCAACAGGGAACGACGTCCCCGTTATAAGTGACATAAACATTATGAAATACGTCTGAGCGGCAGTTTTTAGAAGGTGGCGCATCCAGATAAGGAAAAAATACTTTGAGATCGGGAAATCTCTCTTTTGTTGCCTGCTTGAGCCTTGACATATCTTCACCCCTGACCAGTTCAGAAAAGAATCCGTCAGAAGGGATCATAATGAGGGGAATCACACCTATGTGGCTCACCGGTAGTTTTCTAAGATGTTCCAACAGAATTTGGAGAAAATTCATGTCGCTTTTTGCAAGGGCTACAGTTACTCCGACAGTAAAAGATAATTGTCCTCTGGCTGTTGAGCCCAGGGCTGAAAGGAGATGTTTTATCAACTCGTCCAATGTGATTTTGGCAGCTCTGATATGAAAGGGATCTATGGACACGTTCAAGAGATCCAAGCCGGCATCTTGCAGCCGGATAACTAGATCTTTAGTGAGCAATGTGGCATTGGTAGTACTGCCTACTGCATAACCCGTCTTTTTAAGATACTCCAATTTTTCAAAGTACCTCGTGTCAAGAAAGGGTTCTCCCCAGCCCATCAGGGCACATTTCGGGAAAAATTCGGGAGATGTATGGTCAAGAATTCGGTGAAACGTCTCCATATCCATGAATCCGGCAGGGTAATGCCGGGTGTAAACGGTTGGGCAGATATTGCATCGAAGATTGCAGGAACGTGTATTTTCCAACACCATGGTCTTCAAAGATTCCATAAATGCTCCATGAGAAAGGTCCCATAGACCCCATGGTCATCTTCGACCTTGAATTCTTCGGAAAGTTTCAGATCGTATACATGCATCCCCGTCTCATCTAAAAGGGAACAGAATGCCGAATATTTTCCGAATAACAGGGCCAAATTCGGGAAATTTATCGAAACAGTTCTATTGTCGTTTATCTCCAGAGGAGAAAAACTATCGGCCTTAGTAGTAACTCCAAACAAGTTGTCTCCGCTGAAATTCCGAAAACCTGCCCCGATATGCACTTTCAATTTCTTGGCTGTTCTTATTTTAAAAATTACCTGTAGCTCTTCGCCAACAGAAACAGAATCTATCTGTTCGCCATGCCTGTTCGCTATTATTACCGTTTCGATCCATGCCAGGGCTTGTTCAGGGTGTGTCTGAGGACATATATTTTCCGATTCCCTTTCTCTGTTATGGCACCATTCCTCATAGGCGCTGATTACACTTCTGGCTTTTCCTGCACGGCGTATTGTTCCTTCATTGAGCCAGATAACACTCTCGCAGAGCTCATTAACGTGATACATGCTGTGGCTGCAAAATGCGATGGTCTTTCCTCTTTCTCTGAATCCCATCATGCGATCAACACATTTTTTTTGAAAATGCTGATCTCCGACACTCAATGCCTCATCTACGATCAGGATGTCCGGATCAACAGTAGTAGCAATGGAAAACGCCAGCCTCACATACATTCCTGATGAATAGGTCTTGACTGGTCGGTCAATAAACTCTCGCAATTCAGCAAAATCAATAATATCTTTCTCACGCCCCCTTATTTCTTGCTGGCTTAGACCTAAGAGGGCGGCATTCAGGTAAATGTTTTGCCTCCCAGTGAATTCCGGATGAAATCCTGCACCAAGCTCCAAGAGAGCCGCTACCCGGCCACGTTTGATTATCTCGCCACTTGTAGGGGTCAAGGTTCCTGCCAGAATCTTCAAGAGTGTGCTCTTCCCAGCCCCATTGTCACCAATTATACCCACAGTTTGCCCAATAGGCACGGAAAAAGATACCCTCTCCAGGGCTATAAATTCCTGGTGAAAACTCCGACGGAAGAGTATCTCCTTCAGCCGGTCCACCGGCTTGGGATAAATCCGAAAAATCTTAGAAATGTTTCTGACTTCTAATGCATACATGCCAAAAATTACGGCTTTTTTATCTACAAGGTTCATTTCGACCTTTTGTTTTGGGAACAGTAACTGTCTGATGAATACTAATTCTCATCCGCCTTTTCCTTGAACAGCGACTTCTGAAAATGAAATATCCTGTTTTTCCCGTTCCAATACTTCAGCAATGAAATATTGTGGGCTGTTTTTTATTTTATCATAGATACTTGCCAGGTATTCGCTTATCAGCCCCAAGCTGATCATCAAAATACTCCCCACTCCCAGTTGTACCAGTATAACCGTTGTCAAGCCTTCTACTGACTCACCTCGCCATTTTTGCCACAGGGTCTGTAGACCAAGAACAATGCTTAAAAGCAAGGTGATGATACCAAACCATGTGACCAGTTGCAGTGGGAGTGCTGTAAATGAAATAAGCGAATGTCGAGTAAGCTTAAGAAGTTTATTCATGGACCAACTGGAATCACCGGCATCTTTGATACGGTACCAGTTCCCAGCAAATCAACCCTTCATCTTGCCAAATTCGAATATCTAAGCTGACATCAGATCGATATGCGTATAGACACTTTTGATATTTAGTACTGACGACTTCTGAGTTCACGCGTATTATACGTTTCTTGTCATAATCATACTTCCAAAATTTTCGCCAACGGAATTAAAAATATTGATGGACTCCAGTTCTTCAAGTTCTTGTGTGACAATTCGAGGTCTTCTTTCGTTTCCTTACGATTCTGTCGATGTATTCGGTGCAGTGTTCTGGCAGGATGGTTTGACGATGATTTAGACTCCATTCATTCGAATAGCCGTATCTGTAAATATATTCTTCAAATAGAGGCTTAAAAAAGCTGATATCTTCTTCCAAGAACCAGTTCTTCCAGTTACCATAACTTTTTGTCCTGATTACATGATTGTGAACTTCGTCAATCACCACTTCATCACGCAAGGGGATATCAAGATAATGTTCAAGGGCTTTGATATTCCCATCAACAAAATCTTCATATTTTACTGTGTAATAATCATGGAGTTGGTCTTCAAAATCAAAAAGCCATTGATGGTGGCGCGGGAGCCATTTTTTTATGCTTTCCAACGATTGATCAGGAACAGCTTGAAGGATCTGTTCAAACAGTCTGATAAGGGACAGGCTCCCGGGATCCTTTTCCTTTTGCTTGAGTAATCTCATTATTCGGGTCAATTCTGCATCTTCATATAGAGAGGGAATCTGTTGGACAGAGAACAAAATGCCGCTTATGAGCCAGTCTCTTGGATCGCGCACTATGTATATTTTCCTCCCAAAATCCATAAAAGTATCATATTTGATTGGGGCGGAACCGTCCGGTATTCCTAAAATTACCTTCGCCAGTACCCAGCGATAGGCATCTTCTTTTTCTGGAACGTATTCTTGAGCTTCGAAGAGCGTTTTTGTACTTGATGGAATGGAATTCCTTATCTTATAGAAAAATGCCGTTGTGCCGGTCTTATACTGTCCGAATATTACAATTTTTCCTTTCGCGTCATTCTTGCTGCCGATCATAAATCGTCTCCTCCAAAAACAAAAAGCCTAATGCAAATTTTCTATTACCCTGATAAAACCAAATTTTTTTGAAAGATTTTAACTGTATAAAAAGAAGACAAGGTATATAGCGGGCTTGAATGACCTGGTTATGTTCATTTCTGGACGGAAACTAGCTGAAATGCCGCCTCATATATCCCTCTAACCTATCATATGCCTCATTTAAGATATCTTCAGGAGGAAGAAAGACTACGCGGAAATGCGGGGTCTCAGGCAGGGGACCAAAGCCGCTGCCATGAACCACGACCACACCGGTCTCACGGATAAGGCTTTTTACGAATTCTTCGTCATCTACATCTACCTCGATCCTGGGAAAGGCATAGAATGCCCCGTCAGGTCTCTGGCAGGATATGCCCGGAATCGCATTTAGCCTTTCGACTGTCAGGTCCCTGCGTCGAATCAGTTTTTCTGTCGTCTCTTTAATATGGATCTGGTTACCGTTCAGGGCGGGTGGTATCGCAAACTGCTTTGGGTGCGAGGCGCAGAGCCTGGCTCTCACGAGCTTTTCCATGGCCTCGGTGTAGTCCTCTACAAGTTCTTGAGCCCCGCTTATTATGGACCATCCGATACGGAAACCAGGGGCAAGGTAACACTTGGAAAGGCCGTTAAAGGTTACTATAGGGAGCTCTTTGTCCAAAGAGGCTGTACTGATGTGGTGCTTGCTATTCAGGATAAGTTTGTCGTATATCTCGTCGCTGAGAATTACCAGGTTATAACGCCTTGCAAGTTCTATTACCTGACGCAGGGTATCCTCACTATACACTGCACCTGTAGGATTATTGGGGTTTATGATCACAATTGCCCGAGTGTTTTCATCTATCTGTTTCTCAATGTGATCAATATCCGGCTGCCAGGCATTGTCTTCGTCCAGCAAATAGGGCCTGGCCTCACCAATCAAACGGCTGAGAAGCGCATTGTAAAGGGGATAGCCTGGTGATGGAACGAGCACGTTTTCGCCCTTGTTAACCAGGGCGGAGAGCGCAAAATCAATGGCCTCACTGGCGCCCGTGGTAATCAGTATCTCATATGGCTCTATACCGCTTCCCACGGCCTCCTGCCTCACGGCCTCAATGGCCTCCGGCACCCCCTCAGAGGCGGAATACCCGGTGTAATCATCCAGCATTGCCTTGTAGGTGGCATCTATAAGATGTCTGGGTGTATGAAAATCAAAGAGCACAGGATCGCCTATGTTAAGATAAAAAAGATCACCGCCGGAGGTCTTTCGCTTATCAGCGACCAGCACGATATCCCTTATGGCATAAGCAATATGCTCTGTCCGTCTTGAAGGGTTGATTTTCTTAAGTGTACTCATATCGATTATACCTCAATAAAGACTCAACAGATTTAACAATCATCATTCCAATGAATTCACCCAACGCCCTTACTTGTCAACTTAAATTTTACCTCAATCACCCAATCACGAAATCACCCAATCCTTATGATGGTCCCTCCCAAGGTAGAAATTCAGCCATGAGGAGGTGTTGTAAAGGGCCCAGTCTCGTGGAGGAAGTGGGGGACCACCCAGACTTTCCTGTTTACCAAGGCTTTGGAGTCGTTCATATACCTTTACGTAAAAGCATTGTTGCCTTCCAGGCCAGACCTCGCACCAGCCGTCTCTGCTACCTCCACAAGGGCCGTTCAGAAGGAACTTGGAACACTGGGACTGGGGACATAGAAATCCCATTTCCCCCAAGGCACAATCTCCACAGCGCCGGCAGTCATAAAGCCACTCTTTTAGCCAGTATTCAAAAGACGTGAAATGCCTTTTTGAAGATGAACCATCAATCCATCCGGCCATCCGGCGCAGGGAATTAAAAAGAGGTCTTCCCGGTTCAAAAGCAAGCTCGTGGAAAAGGCGTCCGAGACTCAGGCCAAGTGAATCCCTTAAAGAAAGACTGACCTCTGACTCAGGGGTTAGTTCATCATGGTTAAGCCAGGTTTCAGGGTCTTCCTTAAAATACCAGAATTTCCACTCCTCCGGAAAGAGAAACTGGCATGTAAAGGGCTTCCAGCGATCGCCTATCTCCTTGGCCCGCTCAATGATCCATTCAATATGAGAATATTTAAGGCCAGGGCCGCTGAGATGTACGCCTTCGTAACCAAGACCCTTCAGTATTGACACTAACCTGGCTGCACGCTCCAGCCTGGGACCTCCTTCCTGGTCATCCGATATGGCCTCCTGTTCCATACGTTCAAGAAGCCTGTCCGGCAAAATACATCCTGGAATTTCTCCCTTGCACAGGGTCCTGGCCAATCCTGTCGTTGGTATGAATACTGTCCCTATAAGAGGTACCCTGAGGCGTTCTCTGTCCATAAACCGCCTGAGTTCATCGAATTTACGTACGTCCCAACCCATTTGTGTTATTACAAAACTTGCTCCGGCAGCTACCTTCCGCTTGAGCTTCAAGTATTGGGGAATAAGCTCTGATTCCAGGCGTTTGAAGGGAGATACGACACAGCCGGTGTGGAAGCTCATAGGGGCCAGTTTTATACCCCCAAATGGTGCCCTGGAATCAAGGACAAATTCCCGGTTCATATCGGAGATCATGCCCAAGACCTGGACTGAATCCAGGTCGAAGACAGGCTTGGCGTTTCCCATAAATCCGTATCTGGGATAGTCTCCGGTGAGCACCAATAGATTTTTAAGACCGGACCGATCAAGCACAAACAACTGGCTCTCTATGAGATTACGGTTTTTGTCCTTGCAGGAAAAGTGGATGATTGGATCGATCCCAAGGGCCATTATCTCAGAACCAAGTGCCCTGGGCGTAAGTGCAGGGTGTCCTCCGGCGTTGTCTGTTATGGAAAGGGCGCTGATCAAGCCGCCGGCTGCTGCCTCTCCGGCAAACTGGAGGATTTCGTCAATGGCCTTACCCTTTGAGGCCCTGGCGGGCACAAGCTCAAATGTAATTACAAAGCTGCGTTTTGCCCCATTGACATCATATCCTGAATCCCTTTGGGCCAGACGCTCTTCCATGGCCTTTTGGAGTTTTGAGTGAAGGGAACCTGAGGAGAATTTGGTGATTTGGTGATTTGGTGATTTGGTGATTTTTTTTATCCTCCGCGTAGCTTGCGCGTATCACCTATTCGTATGGTCACCCGCTGGTTGTCCAGATACTCAAGGAGTGGGATCATGTACTTTCTGGAAAGCCCACCGGCGAGATCCCGGAATTCGTTTATGCTAAGCTCGCCGTGCTCTTTGATAAAACGAATGACCATGTCCTTAATTTTATCCAGGGCGCTGTGGTGGTAATAAAGATTGTCCTTCAGACGTATAAGAATCCCTTCTCTGACCATCAAATCAAATATTTTGTCTGCCGCCTTCTCATGCCCTGCCACACGGTCAAGTGCATCTTCACGAAAAGGAGGCTGAAAACCAGCCTGTTTGAAAATAAGTTCAAGCTTGCTCCTGAGTTCTTTTTCTTCATCCCCAAGAGTCACATGGTGGGTAGAGAGCTGGACAAGATCCTTTTCCTGTGCAACCTTTCCTGACTTGACAAGATCAGAAAGGAGCATTTGAAACAGCCTCTGATTTGGTGATTTGGTGATTTGGTGATTTGGTGATTGAAAGGCAGGTCCGGTAACTCCGGTTATGGGAAAGAGGCGGGACCTTAGCTCCTCTTTGGACAGACCCTGGACAAGAGGATTGTCGTTGTGAAAGGTTTGCAGGATGTCCAGCGCCTGTTCCTTTAGAGCTTCGTAAACTTTACTGTGGACAAGTCTCTGCCCCTCCCCCTCAGAGCATATAATTTTTTTGGCACTAAGGAGAGGCTCAAGTTCCCGGGCAAGGCGTTTTCCATAGATACTGCTACGCATTGCGAGTTCAGATTTTAAAAGTCCCCTCACACCCGCACGTTCCAGATGATATCCAATGATGTCAGCTGGTCCGCCTTTGGCCAGGATATCCAACTCTGTCCAGAGCGCCGGCCGGGTCCGCTTCCGTTTCCTGGGAATAGGGTGGAGAATCCTTCCGCCACCTATGGTACGGATAGGTGAATAACTCCTGATAACATAGTGATCTCCTGAGAGGACTGCCACCGGTTCCTTCAGCATTATCTGGATATAGGCCTCGGAACCCGGAACAAGCTCATCTCCCTGGAGCAGGATCCTTCCGATCACCTCGGCTGTTCCCACGTGAAAGCGAACAGGACTCCTGTGCCGCAGGGGACGGCCTGCGCCGGCAAGATAAAGGAAATTCAAGTCAACGAGGTAGCTTGCATGCAGGCTACCGGGAGTGGCCATAACGTCTCCCCTGCTGACATCGTCCTTGTCAATACCCTGTAGATTGAGGGCCGTGCGCATCCCCGGATGGGCCTCCTGGGCATCCTTTCCATGGATCTGAACACCCCGAATCCTGGCAGTCATCCCTTTGGGATAGATAGATACCTCGTCTCCCAATCTGATCTGCCCTGAAATGGAAGTGCCGGTGACTACCGTGCCAAAGCCTTTTATGGTGAATACCCTGTCCACCGGAAGGCGATACGGCCCGACCGGTGCCTTTGGCACCACTTTTGACACCATCTCCTCCAGGACATTGAGGAGTTCGTCAAGGCCGTCTCCTGTAACTGAGGAGACAGCCAGCACAGGAGCATCTTCCAAAAATGTGCCGGAGACAAAACTACTAACGTCCTCTGTGACCATTTCCAGCCATTCCTTTTCCACAAGGTCCTTCTTGGTCAGAACAACGAGTCCCTTCTTAACTCCAAGGAGACGGCATATCTCCATGTGCTCTGTGGTCTGAGGCATTATCCCTTCGTCAGCAGCCACCACAAGGACAACGAGGTCCATCCCCATGGCTCCGGCCACCATGTTTTTTACAAAACGTTCATGACCTGGGACATCTACTACTCCCACCTGCCGGCCTGAAGGGAGGAAAAGGTTGGCAAAACCCAGTTCAATAGTGATGCCCCGCTCTTTTTCTTCTTTTAGCCTGTCGGTATCTATTCCGGTAAGGGCCTTGACCAGGGCGGTTTTTCCATGATCAATGTGGCCGGCGGTACCGAGAATGATGGTCTTGGTGTCCATGAATCAGCTCACCTTTGCCCCTGATTCTGCCGGAGTGGCCACGGTAGCCAGATGAAGGCCCTTATCGTCTTTGGCCACAAGCAACATCCCCTCGGATCGTACCCCCCTGATTTTTACCGGCTTGAGATTGGCAACCACAACTACCTGCCTGCCGACAAGATCTTCAGGTGAAAAGTGTTCCGCAATACCGGCAACGATTGTTCGTTTTTCCGGACAGCGGACGTTCAGCTTCATAAGCCTGTCTGCCTTGGGCACCCTCTCGGCAGACGTTATCTTTGCCACCCTGAGATCTATCTGTTGAAAATCCTCAAAGGAAACCTGTTTTTCAGCATCTTCAGACATAGTCTTTTTTTTGACCTCCTTCTTGTCCTTTGCCTTACCCGTTTCCAACCTCGGGAACAGGGAAGGTATGCGTGAAGTCTTGGTCCCGGGAGTCAGTATTCCCCATCGCCGGGCCGCGTCAAGATTCAGGTCCTCCTGTGGGTCAAGACCTATGGCCTCCTGCATTTTCCCGGCGGTTGACGGCATCACAGGGGCTACCAGGATTGAAATAATTCGAAGAGATTCAAGGAGTGTATAGAGAACATTCCTCAGCCGGCCGGCTTTAGCCGGGTCCTTGGCCAAGACCCATGGGGCGGATGTATCAATCACTTTATTGGCCTTATTTATTACTTCCCAGACTGCCTGCATGGCCCTGTGCACTGCAAAGGACTCCATGGTCTTTTCCCAGGCGGGTACCAGACTGAGCGCAGCCTCACGCAGCTCTTTCTCTATTCCCTCCGGTTTTTGAGGTGCAGGGACCTCTCCATTGACATATTTCCGAACCATGGCCAGGGTGCGACTCACAAGATTCCCCAGGTCGTTGGCAAGATCGGCGTTTATCCTCAGCAAGAAGGATTTTTCGCTGAATCCGGCATCCAGGCCAAAGGCCATCTCCTGCATCAAGCAGTATCTGGTTGCATCTACACCAAAGGACTCAACCAGACCCCTCGGCCGTATTACGTTTCCAATGCTCTTGGACATCTTCTGATCACGGATCTGCCAGTAGCCGTGGACATGAAGACGCCTATAGGGCTTGAGTCCAATAGCTTTCAGCATTGTGGGCCAGTAAATGCCGTGTGGCTTCAGGATATCTTTGGCTATCACGTGTTCGGCCACCGGCCAAAACTTTGAAAAATTGGGGTCATCCGGATATCCCAACCCTGTCAGATAGTTGATCAGGGCATCAAACCAGACATATGTTACAAATTTATCGTCAAAGGGAAGGGGAATGCCCCACGTGAGACGGCTGACAGGTCTTGAGATGCAGAGATCATCCAGGGGATCCTTTAAAAAGGACAACACTTCATTTCTGTAACGCTCAGGCGTGATAAACAACGGGTGCTTCTTTATATGGTCTATCAGCCATTCCTGATAGCGGCTCATAAGGAAGAAATAATTTTTTTCCTTCAGCCGTACAGGGACAGTACCATGGTCCGGGCACTTTCCGTCTTCAAGTTCCCGTTCCATATAGAAGCGTTCACACCCAAAACAGTAAAGCCCCTCATATTCTCTGAAGACTATGTCCCCTCTGTCATAGACATCCTGCAGTATGCGCTGCACGGTTGCGATATGTTCCGGTTCCGTGGTGCGAATAAATTTGTCAGGCACAATGTCCAGAAGGGGCCAGGATTCCCTGAATAAGGAACTTATCCTGTCTGCATAGGTCTTTGGGTCTATTCCCTGCTTCTCTGCTGCCTGAACAATTTTGTCCCCATGTTCATCTGTTCCGGTCAGAAAAAAAGTCTCCTCCCCGCGAAGTTTATGGAACCGGTTCTGTACATCCGTAATCACAGTTGAATATGCATGCCCCAGATGTGGTTCTGCATTCACGTAATAGATGGGTGTTGTTATATAAAATCTGTTTTTCATCTTTTCCCATTCAAAATTCGATGTTGGATGTTCGATGTTGGATGTTCATTTTTTTCTTGAACCCTGAACCTTTGAACCCTGAACGGTTACTTGTTTTTTTTGGCCTTGGATTGCGAGCGTCTTCCCTTATTACGCCTATTTTTTTCCTTTATTTTTAAATTCTTCTCTTTAGTTCTATCCTTGGGACTGCCGACATTATCCTTAGAGGCAGCTGATCGTTCCTGCCTCTTTTGCTCCGTCCTTGGTTTACTTCCGGATCGTTTTTGCTTTTGTGAATAGGTAATTCTTTTATCTGTTTTTATTTGTTTCTGTTTTCTTTTATCCGTAGCTGAAGATTTGGGCTTTTCCTTTTGTTGCAAACGATGTTGCTCAAGCTCTGAATTTTTAAATTCTATTTGCGTGTTATCAGGAAGAAGCACTGTGACTGTCTGGCTCAGGGTGTCTCTGCGCACTACTTTGCCTTGTCCAGCAGGAGTATCACAAGGTTTTCCAAGGAGGGGCATGCCTTTGGCCAATTCCAGATATGTTCCATACTCATAGGTAAGACAGCATAGCAATCTGCCGCAAATTCCTGATATTTTGTTTGGATTCAAGGGAAGATTCTGGGTTTTGGCCATCTTTATGGATACAGGATCAAAACCGTGAAGAAAGCTGGCACAACAGAACTCCCGGCCACAACTTCCTATTCCTCCTATCATTTTGGTCTCGTGTCTTATGCCTATTTGACGCATTTCCACTCTTGTCCGCAGGGTCTTTACCAGATCTTTTACCAATTCCCGGAAATCTACTCTGCCCTCTGCAGAATAGTAAAAAACAACCTTGCTTCCATCGAAAAAGCTCTCCACCCTGACTAGCTTCATGGAAAGACCCAGGGCACGAACACGCTCTGCGCAGATATCACGGGCGTCCTTTTCCCGATCCAGATTCCGGTAGTAGAGTTCTATTTCATGAGTGCTGGCCAAACGTTCCACCTTGGGAGGAACGGCCTTCACGGGCATTTTGATCACTACAGGACGTCCGAGTACCTGGCCGACCTCGATTCCATAATCTGTGGGCACCACTACCCACTCTGCATCCATTACCGGAACATTACCCGCATTGTAGTGGGACGGAGGCCATTTTGGCCTGAAGCGGACAGCTATAAGTGCTACGGATATTTCATCCTTAACCACTTCGCCGCTGTTTGGTCCTTTGAAGTCTGATGTCAGGGCATCAGGTTCATTATTCTGTTCCTGATCACTCGCTATTTCTATATTTTCTTCTTTCATGGGTCGACATGATAACAGATTCTTTCAGGAAAATCCTGCAGACGTTCACAGGTTCAGAATTCACCGTTCAAAGTATATCCTATCTGCGCTTCCTTATCCAGAAAATGAGAGCAGACTCTGCCAGGAATTCCCTGCTTATGTTTCGATCCAGCAGCCATTCCACTTTATCCAGCCACTGGCAATACTCGGCCAGGTCCTGAGAGCCAAATCGATGAGAGATCGCCTGAAGCTCATTCACGTAATCAGGGTTGATAAGTGTTTGAACAATGTGTTCCTTTGGTTTTTTCCTGTCGTACTTCTTGAGCACTTTAAGCATCATCAGATCCCTGAGAAAAGTGCGGATTACCTGTACAGCAAGTAGGATATTCTCCCGTTTATTTGAAATCTGCTTTGACAGGACCAATAGCATAAGAAGTGCTTTTCCCTTTTTACTTTTAAGAAATTCAAACAAATCTTCCCGCACTGAAAAAATATTTTGCTCAATTAAATCCATGGCCTTTGAGATGCTGCCTTCTGAAAAACAGGCCAGAAATTGGGCTGAGTCAGAGGGGCAAAGTCTTTTTTCTTTAATACGCTCCATAAGTGCGCTGACTGACAGGCCTTCACAATGCACCACCTGGCAGCGGGATACAATAGTAGGCAGGAGGCCCCTGACCGAGGTGGCCGTGAGGATAAGGTGGTTTCCGCCAGGGGGTTCTTCCAGGGTCTTCAGAAGGGCATTTGCAGCGGGAAGATTTATCTTTTGCGCCTCCAGTATAAGGCATACTCTACGTTGAGAATCCAGGGGGGAAAAGGACAGGGCCCTTTGTAGATCACGGATCTGTTCCAGTTTTATCATTGCCCCTTGAGGCTTCAAGATTACAAGATCAGGGTGGGTATGGTGCTCAAACTTGAGGCACCCCGCGCAACTGCCGCATGGGCTCGGAAGATCCTCTCCGAGATATGGCTTTTCACACAAGAGCAGCTTCGCAAGGGAAAAGGCCAAGGCCTTTTTACCGGCTCCGGGAGCTCCCACCAATAAATAGGCATGGGCCAAAAGGCCCTTTTTCATCATGCGGCCGAAGACCCGGATAGGCCTTTCCTGGCCTGAAATATCAGCCGGCACTTGCCTATTCACACTATTTTTTACTTGGACCACAGACTGGGTTGGGCCTCAGACCGGTCTTCTGCGCTGACATCTTCCATTGCCTCTTTCCGGGCTTTGTCCTCCACTACTTCGTCCGGACCTGGAAGGTAGAAGTAACGCTCAAAGAGCCTCTGGTACTCAGTCCAACCATAACTCGGCCCGGAAATATCTTTTTTTAGCTTTCCAAGATAGTTCAGCTTGGCATCTAAATCATCTATATAATTCAGTGCTATGGCTTCCTCCATCATAGGAAGCACAGGCGCGCCAAACTCCTTTTGACCGTGATGGCTGAGTATGAGGTGTTTTAGGGCGACTATCTGCTGAGAGGAGTCCTTTATGCCGAGTCTTGCAATAAAGCTGTCAATAATAGAGATACCCAGTACAATATGACCAAGGAGTCTGCCCCTGTCTGAATAGTCTATCGGGGGACGGGAAAAGGTAAATTCCTCTATTTTTCCAATGTCGTGAATCAGGGCGGCTGACATCAGCAGGTTCCGATCAAGGTAGGGATATAGCTTGCAGACGGAATTTGCCAGCCTTGTCACCGAGACGCTATGCTCCAGCAGTCCACCAATATAGGCATGGTGCATCCTCTTTGCTGCCGGTGCCAGTTTAAAGGCCTCGCTGATCTTCCGGTCTTTGAAAATTTCATTTAACAAAGAAACCAAGACATTGGATTTGATCTCCCTGATGTACTTCCGGAACTCTGACCAGAGTTCATCAGTGTCGGCCGGAGTAACAGGGAGAAAAAGGCCCGGGTCCACGCTATTGTCCCTTACTGATTCCAGATAAGTGATCTTTAACTGAGTGGCTTCTCTGAACTTCTGGGCCTCTCCCTTTATCCGGACGTAATCTCCTTTACTAAAAACAGTGTCAAGCTGTCTGGCCCCTTCCCAGACCCGGCCCTCAATCTCACCAGTCCGGTCAGTAAGGGTAATGGCTAGATAAGGTTCTCCATTTTTTGTCTCAAGCACTCGCTTGGAACTGACACAAAAAAGCCCCTCCACGGAAGTAGCAGGCCGGATTTCCGATATAAAAATTCCTTTTTCCAAATTTCTAATTTCTAATTTCAAATTTCTAATTGTCTCCCATATCCATGGCAAACCGGATACCTGCGGCCATACCCAAAGGCCCTGGTAGTAACCCTCGGGCCCATAGGGGCCTGATGACGTTTGTACTCACTGCGGTCAACCATCTGTACGATTCTGTATACTGTCTCCGGATTAAAACCCTCTGCAATTATCCGGTCGGGCGGGGTATTATGTTCCAGATACATTTCGAGTATTACATCCAGGATCTCATAGGGCGGGAGATCGTCCTGGTCCTTCTGCCCGGGTCTCAGCTCTGCCGAAGGGGCCTTTGTCAGCACCCGCTTGGGGATTATTTCTCCCTCTGAATTGAGATATCCGGCCACCTTATAGACCATGGTCTTGGGCAAATCCGAGACAAGGGCAAAGCCGCCGCTCAAATCCCCATAGAGTGTGCAGTACCCAACTGCGAGTTCCGACTTGTTGCCTGTAGTTAGTACCATGTGGCCGAACTTGTTTGATATGGCCATGAGCAGGTTGCCTCTGATCCTGGCTTGTATATTCTCTTCAGTAATATTCCGGTCTTTTCCGGAAAAAACCGGCTCAAGGGTTCCAAGATATGAATCAAAAATGTCTGATATGGGAATTGCAATGGTCTGGATTTCCAAATTTCGGGCCAAGGCCTCTGCGTCCTCAATACTTACTTCTGATGTATAAGGAGAGGGCATTATGACTCCCAGCACATTTTCAGGGCCAAGGGCCTGTGCGGCAACAGCGGCGGTTACGGAAGAGTCTATCCCGCCGCTCAGACCCAGCACGATCTTGCTGAAACCGCACTTGGTCGTATAGTCTTTCAGACCCAGCTTTAGTGCCTTGACCACAGCTTCTACCTTCGAGCCAGAGACAATGTGCTCTTCACCTTGCAGGGCCTCTGTATCGCATGTGACCAGATCTTCTGCAAAATCCTTTGCCTGGGCCATGATTTTCCCAGTATGATCAACGGCCATACTGCTACCGTCAAATATCAGACAGTCCTGCCCTCCGACTGCATTGATATAAAAAAAAGGCCTGCGGTATTTGACGGCAAGGTGACTCAAGATATGATAACGAAAGGCGGCTTTTTCTATATCAAATGGAGACGAATTTATTGTGATGAAGATATCGGTCCCCTTTTCCGCCAGTTCAGCCACAGGGTTCACAGGATAATTATGTTCTGGGAAGATATCGCTATCGTTCCAGATATCCTCGCATATTGTAATGCCAAGAGAGAGTCCTTTAAAGGATACCGGCACACTCCCGCTCCCTGGCTCAAAGTACCTGGTTTCATCAAAAATATCGTAGCTGGGGAGAAGCCGCTTGTGTACCTTGGCCAGGACCTTTCCCTCTTCAAACAGGATGGCCGTATTGTGTATGGGTTTCCCGGCCCTTTTGGTATTTGGTGAAATGCAACCACACAGGGCGGCAATCCCTTTTACCTTGGACATCAGCCGATCCATGGCCTGCAGGTTGTCCTGTATAAACTCTTTACGTTCAAGCAGATCCCGTGGGGGATAGCCACATACTGCAAGCTCAGGGAATATGACCAATTCACACCCTTTATCCCTGGCCTTTCCGGCAAGTCGAACCATCTGGGCCA